>JAYVMO010000258.1:0-3930 GCA_043758915.1 Acidobacteriota bacterium
TCTGGAACAGCTCTCCAGCGGCAATCGCAAAGGCGCCTGACAATTTTGCCGGCCAGCTCTGCGCCAAATCCCTTGGGCTGCTACACTGAAATTCGCCTGGTACGCGCCCGATATGCGCCAGCCGAGCCACTACTACGACCATGAAACGCAACACGCTGCTGATCGACGCGGACGACACGCTTTGGGAAAACAATGTTTTTTTCGAAAAGCTGATTGAAGATTTCATCAGCCTGGTGGATCACTGCGGTTACAGCCGCACCTACACCCGGCACATCCTCAACGAAACTGAGCGCAAAAATATACGGCAGTATGGTTACGGAACGCGCAGCTTCGGTCGCTCCCTGGAAGAAACCTATCTAAAACTTTCCGACCAGATGGCGCAACGGGAAATCCTGGCGAAAATTCATACTCGCGTTATGGAATTGGAGCGCACACCGCCGAAAATTCTCGATGGCGTTCCGGAAACGCTGGCTTATCTGACCACGCGGCACCGTTTGCTGCTTTTCACCAAAGGCGAACCCGCCGAGCAAGCCGCGAAAGTCGAACGCTCCGGGCTGCAGGGATTTTTTGAAGCCATCGAAATCGTTTCCGAAAAAGATGCCAAGACGTACGGCCAGCTTGTGAACAAGCATAAAATTGTGAAGACCCAGGGCTGGATGATCGGCAACAGCCCGCGCAGCGATATTAATCCGGCGATGCAGGCCGGACTGAATGCGGTTTACGTACCGCACGTGAATACCTGGCAATTGGAGCACGAGCCAGTAGTATCGGGCTCCGGCAAGCTGATTATCCTGCCGAATTTCCGTGATTTGCGGAACCATTTCTAAGATCGGAATTTTATTCAGCGGAGAGAGAGTCCAGCGATGAGTTCTGAAGCTAAAAGTTTACGTGTCGCAGTCGCAGGGGCCGGCGCGGTAGGCGGTTATTTCGGAGGAATGCTGGCGCGCGCCGGAGTGCCCGTAGTGCTGATCGGTCGTCCGGCGTTTGCGGAAGCCGTGAATAAAAGCGGGCTGGAACTGGACACCGCGCAATTCCATGAAACCGTGCGCACCGAAGCGGCCTCGGACATTTCCGCCGCTGCGAATGCCGATGTGGTGCTTTTCTGCGTGAAAAGCACGGATACTGCGGCGACTGCCAAAGAATTGGCAAAACATATTTCTGCGAAGACGATTGTGGTGAGCATGCAAAACGGCGTGAACAACGCGGAACAGATTCACGCCGCCTCCGGCATTTCCGCGCTGCCTGCAGTAGTCTACGTCGCGGCGGCGATGCCGAAGCCCGGCTACATAAAACATTTTGGGCGCGGCGATCTGGTGATCGGACCACAAAACGAGCAAACCCAGACTATTGCAAATTTGTTTTTGAGCGCAGGGGTGGGCTGCCGGATATCGGACAATATTCACGGCGAACTGTGGACGAAATTAATTTGGAACTGCGCGCTAAACGCGATTTCCGGCCTCGGACAATGTACCTACGGGGAAATTGTGGATAGCGAAGACGGCAGGCGCGTGGTGGAACACGTGGTAAACGAAGTTCTGGCCGTCGCGCGCGCAAAAGGAATTCAGCCGCCCGGCTTGGAAGATCCCAAAGTAGCGTTAGCCGGGGCGTACAAAGTCGGGGAACAGATGAAAGCCACCCGCTCTTCCACTGCGCAGGACATGGCGCGCCGCAAGCGCACTGAAATCGATGCGCTGAATGGATACGTCGCGCGGCTCGGCGCGGAATTAGGCGTGCCCACGCCTGTCAATCTGACTCTCTTTACTTTGGTGAAGTTGCAGGAAGCGAATTACTGAATTTTTCGAAAAGACTGGCCTGGGCATTTCTACTGACGCGGCGGCGCGTGAAATGGAATGTAGACGATAGCCTCCAGGTCCACAGGCTGGCCGTCTTTGCTCGCTGGCTGGAATTTCCACTCCGCAAAAGCGCTGACGGAATTCGCGTCCAGTTGGGGATCCAGGCTGCGCACCACCTGAATGCTGTCCACCTTGCCGGTCTTGCGAATCACGCCATACAACACGATTTGCCCTTCCACATGCTCCAGAATCATATCCGGCGGATACTTGGGGTCGACTTTGCGAATCGGCAGCGGCGCGTTGAGTTCCGCGCTGGCGTGGGCCGGATCGCCAAAATGCAGCTCAGAAAAATGAATGATCCAGCTGCCGGTCGCGCTGTTCAGGTTCGGCATGTTCACATTCATGGTGTACACGCGCTTGGAGGAAAAAATCTTTTCGGGATCGGATCCCGGCGGCAGGGCGGCAAAATTCGGCGGGCCGCTGCGCTCGAAATCCTCGTGAACACTGTTCGCGTCGGAGCGCTTGATCATTGCCGCGGTGGAACTATTTTTCGGCAGGATCAATCGGCCTCCGCCCAAGCCTGAAACCGTGGTGTTTGGCTTGGGATTTCCTCCGCTGATGCTGACTCCAATTGAATTTTTTCCCGCGCCAGCGGCGCCATTGCTTCCGCTCTCTGCGCCGCCCATTCCGCCCGGTGCGGCATTTGGCGTACCGCCAGGCACTCCGGGAACTTTTCCTTCTGGCGAAATCGCCACGCGGGCCGCGAGATTTCCTTGCGGGACGGCAACCGGGGCGACCGGGCCGGGCGTCGCCGAGAGCGCAATGAAGGTACTTGCGGCATTCGAATTATTCGCGGCAACGGGAGGCACATCCGGTGCAGGCGTGTTCTCGCCGGTTTCTTTGCGTTCGGCGATACGCGGCGCGGATGCGGCATTAATTTCCAGTTTCGGTTTCGCCGGGCCATTTTGTTGCGCGGCCAAACTGATCTCTGCGGTGCGCTGCTCGGTGTTGGGAACATCCAGCGTTGGCAGCGCCGTGGACGCCGCAGGCTTCGCTACAGCGCGGGGACGAAGTTTTGCCAGCGTCTTCTCGCTGATCTCCATGTGTGGACGCGCCGGCGCACTGGTATTTTCCAGCCGCACAATATTCGGCATTTCCGGCAAAAATTTCGGCGCATCGGCCGGTGCCGCGGGATTGATTAACGTTGGCCGGGGATGGTTCGGCTTGCTTGGATCAGTATAAATTCTCTGCCGTGGATGAAACGCGTCGGCGCCTTCCGCGGGCAGCGGCTTATTATTCTCGCCTTTGGGCCGCGGCTTAGCTTTTTGCTTCTGCATCTCTAAAAGCGGGAAATCATTGATCGGCCCGCTCCAGGTCACCTCGGTATTTTGTAACTCCGGATTGATGCTACCCGCCGCGGGGATCAACTGCCACGGTAAAAGAAAGACCAGCGCGTGAAACACAATCGCCCCGAGCATGGCCAGGCGGGGAATGCGCCTGCGGATATAGCAATCTTTGAAAATATTGCCGGATGGAAGTTCTTTGGAGATTTTCGCGGGTTTAAAAAATATTGCCACGCCGCTGAAAAAATTCTGGTGGAAGCTATCCCACGCAATCTCCAACTTTGGCTGCGCGCGCCCGGGCAGACGGATAGGGCGAGGATAAAGTTCCTCCTGCCCCAACAAGTCGAATGGATTGACCTGAGCCGAACTTGCCATCTTTTATTAATTATACCGTGACTGCACAGCAATCCAGAGTATCCGCAGGCGCCGAAACCTTGGTATCGAGGCCGCCAAAGGATAGACGCGGCCCAGCGAAGCCGGTTTTTCCGTTATTTTTCCGCTGAACCTGGAAAAGGGCCGAATCGATAAAAGCTTAAGCTGGCATCTCCCTGGCGCAGCACGCGCACCCGGCGCAGTTCAGCAAACGTATCCGGCAGCCCGAAAATGTGGTGATGCTCGGCAATAACTAAACTGCCTTCCACAAAAAACTTCGCGTTGCCGAGAAAACACAGCACCTTGCGATAATCCTCCGCCGCAGCATAGGGAGGATCCATAAAAATAATATCAATCGGAACTGATCCCGCTTTGAACTCCGCAGCCAGCCGCTGCAATCCACGCAGAGCATCCATCGCAAG
>JAYVMO010000259.1:0-3078 GCA_043758915.1 Acidobacteriota bacterium
CGCCAGTTGTGCTGCCAATCTTATTGATCGAAGATGAAGCCAGCGTTGGCGCTTTCGTTCGCGCGGCACTGGAACGCCGCGGCTATAAAGTTATTCAAGCCACTTCCGGCGCCCAGGGCCTGGAAAAACTTGCAATCGACAAATATGCAGGCGTCATCTCCGACATTCGCATGCCCGGCACCATTAACGGCGCCGACGTCCATAAATGGATCCTTGCCAACCAGCCGGAAATGAGCGCGCGCATCATCTTGATCAGCGGCGACACCGCCAACAGTGAAACGCAATCCCTGCTTTCCAACAGCACCACCCCGTGCATCGAAAAACCATTTCGAGTCCAGGAATTAATTTCAATTGTGGAGACCACTTTCGGAAAACCATGAGCGACGACCTGAAAATCAAACTACTCGTAGTCGACGACGAACAAAGCATCCGCCGCCTGTGCATGACCATTGGCGGTTCGCTGGGATTCGAATGCAGCGAAGCGGAAAGCGCCGAAGCCGCGGTGATGCAACTGGAAACCGCCGCGCCGGACCTGGTGCTGACCGATCTCAAGCTGCCCACGCAATCCGGTGTGGATTTGCTCAAACAAGTGCGCACCATTCTTCCGCGCACCGAAATGGCCATCATGACCGGCCACGGCTCCATCGAATCCGCCGTCGACGCCATGAAACTGGGAGCATACGACTACATCGAAAAACCATTTCGCGTGGAAAAAATGCGCCTGTTGCTGCAGCGCATGGCGGAAAAAGTTCGCTTGGTCAACGAAAACGCCTTCCTGCGCGAACGCGTCAGCGCCGAAGACAATCTCGACGGCATCATCGGCTCTTCCGCCGGCCTGCAAGACGTTCTGCGCATGATCTCTCGCCTGAAAGATTCGCGCACTCCCGTTCTGATCTCCGGTGAAAGCGGTACAGGCAAGGAACTGGTGGCCCGCGCTATTCACTTCCGCGGTATCCTCGCGCAAACCGCGTTTGTCGCGGTCGATTGCGGCGCACTGGTCCCCACGCTCATGGAAAGTGAAATGTTCGGCTACGAAAAAGGGGCTTTCACCGGGGCCATGAAAACCAAAGCCGGGCTATTCCAGGCCGCCAACGGTGGCAGCATTTTCCTCGACGAGATCGGCGAACTGCCTCTCGAAATGCAGGCCAAACTGCTTCGCGTTCTGCAGGAGAAAGAAGTCCGCCCCGTGGGCAGCAACGAACGCATCAGCGTAGACGTGCGGGTAATGGCGGCCACCAATCGCGACCTCGAAGCGGCCTACCGCAACGGCACTTTCCGCAAAGACCTTTATTTCCGCTTGAATGTTGTCACCGTGCACATTCCCCCGCTGCGCGATCGCCGCTCCGACATTCCCATGCTCGTACATCATTTCCTGAATCGCTACGCTCCCACTTCGCATCTGCAAGTCACTCCCGCGGCCATGAAGAGTTTGCTGCAATACGATTGGCCGGGGAACGTGCGTGAATTGGAAAATTGCATTGCCCGAGCCGTTACACTGGGCGATCAAAAGGTTATGGACGTCCAGGATCTGCCGCCGGCCATTCGCGCCGATCAGCCTTCCAGTTCGATGCCAGTTACGCAGGACGCCGCTTCTCTGTCGACCACAGCGCTTGCTGAGATGGAAAAAATGACCATCCTCCGTGTCTTCGAACAAGCTCACGGCGATAAAGCCCTCGCCGGTAAAATGCTGGGCATCAGCCGCGCCACTCTGTATCGCAAACTGAAGCGCTACCACATTCCCCTGCGCGGCGAGTCCGCTCAGGATGAAGCCAAGCCGGAAGCCCAGGCCGCCGGCCGCTAGCGCTAGCATAAACCGCGCGAATCGTAGTACTCGGTCCGCGAATCCTGAGACGGATCCGTGTCAGCCTGAGACACGTGATTCGCGCACTCCAACCGCAACTTCCTAAGCCCTTCCCTTTGTGCCGCTTCCAAAACTCATCGGGGCAAGAATTTTGGTGCCTGACGTGCATTTCCCTTCTCGGGACATTGTGCCTCTGTTGTGGCTGGACGTGTATTCTCGCGTCATTCGTCCGGGGTGCACAATTCACGCGGGTGAAGTGGTGGGGCGTGCGGTGAACATAACATCGATTGCGGAAGAGCGAGGGTGCGCCGAGCAGTTGGCACGATTCTTTCCCGGCGCTTCCGCACTGCACATCCCGGTTCGCGTTCTCCCGCATAGAACCGCGCACAGCAGGCTGTACGAATCGGCGTTAGTGGCATTCGGCGCGAAAGAATTCGCCATTTTTCTTTCCGCGCTGCCGCTGGAATTTGATGATCGGGTTCGTCTGGTGCGCGAAGGCGCAGGCAAAGCCAGCTCGCGCCCCGCGGAGGCCATAGTGGTCGCTCTGCAGTATCACGAAGGACGGAAAGCAGTGGCCGTGCGGTTTGTGGAAGGCTCCTGCGATTGGATGATGCCGTGAACAAACTGTTTAACACTCTGAACCTGTCCGCTCCGCCGCAGCCCAAGGCGGAAGGCAATCGCCAGGCGCAATGGGACGAAATGCGTTCGGTGTTCCCGATTTACCTGGCGCTCGCCAAGCAGCATCAGATGGATATTCCGTTTGCTCAGAACAAGCGGGTGCTGCCGGAAATCGCCGACCTGGAGTTTTTCGCGCAGGCGCAAACCTGGCTGGACGCCATGGACCGCCAGGTCATGGTTCATCAGCTCCGCCACCTTTTGCAGATGACCACGCTGAACGCCAGCGAAAGCGGCTTACGCGCCTTGATCATGCGCCACTTGCGCAAGCCATCCAAAACCAACGTGGACCGCGACAAGATCGACTTTTTGCTGGTGCAATATTTCGCCCTCTGCGCCCCAGCAAAGATTTATCACAAACAGATCGAGCTCCCCGACGTAGCGCAAGTCATGAAGCCGGTTCTCGGCGAAGTGGACACCACGCCGCTGGAATGGTGCGAGCCGCTGGAGAAAGTCATTTCTTCGCTCCGCACTTTTAGGAGCGTTCGCGACATCCTCAAAACCAATTTCATCGAACAGGGGCGCAAGGTAAAAGAAAACGCCGGCGCCATGTTCTACGATCCTTCCGCGATGCTGGCTTTCGTGCGCTTCAATTTCCTTCT
>JAYVMO010000260.1:0-2621 GCA_043758915.1 Acidobacteriota bacterium
CTCGGCACTTCCGAGCTCTCCGCTGCCCTGCAAACGCTTCCCGCGCA
Organism: Acidobacteriota bacterium; assembly: GCA_043758915.1. Classification (GTDB taxonomy): domain Bacteria; phylum Acidobacteriota; class Terriglobia; order Acidiferrales; family UBA7541; genus Acidiferrum. The sequence continues at coordinate 48 of JAYVMO010000260.1, forward strand.
AGGCCAGGCATGGCTCGATAATGCCGCGCGCAAGATCCAAAGCTTCGCTGGCAAGCGCAAATTCGCTAATTACGTATTCCTCGGCCAGGGCGTTCATTACTGGCTCGCCCAGGAAGCCGGCCTCAAAGTCACCGAAATGTCCTCCTCCTACGCCCAAGTTTATTATTCCCTCGAATTTCGCCACGGCCCCCGCTCCATCGCAGGCCCGCAAACACTCATCACGTTTTTCATTTCCGACGCCGCCGCCGAAGCGGAGGCCGTGCTCTGCGCTGAATTGAAGCAACTCGGCGCCGCCACCTTCGTCATCGTCAATCGCGCCACTCCCGAACTCAAAAAAAATTCCGACCTGCTCATCGAACTGGCTCTGGACGGCCCGGAATTTGCGCGTTACCCTGTGACCGCCATTCCCGCACACCTCTTGGGCGCCTCCGTCGGTTTGCGTAAGGGACTTAACCCGGACGCGCCGAAAAATCTCACGCGCGCCGTGGTGCTTGCCGCGGACGGTCACCGTCCCGCTAAAAGGAGAAGTGCTTGAGCCCAGAAGTAGCCATCAACATTTCCGATCAACCCCGCCTTCGTCGCACGCTTACCCTCTGGAACCTGATCATCATCGGCATGGTGATCATTCAGCCCATCGCCCCGATGGGCATCTACGGCGTCATCAATAATGCAGCGGGCGGCCACGTCGTCACGACCATCCTGATCGCTTTGATTGCCATGTTCTTTACCGCCATCAGTTACGGAAAGATGGCCCGCGTCTACCCCAGCGCCGGATCGGCCTACACCTACGTCGGCCAGGAAATTCACTCCGGTCTCGGCTACCTCACCGGCTGGGCCATGGTGATGGATTACATCCTGAATCCACTGATCTGCACCATCATTTGCAGCAAGCTCACGCAAAATATTCTTCCCGAAATGCCGTACTGGGCGCTGGCGATTTTCTACGCCGGATTCTTTACTTTTCTCAATCTTGGCGGCGTGAAAACCTCCGCGCGCATTAACGAACTCCTTGCCGCAGGAATGACCGTCGTCGTCGTTATCTTTTTTGCCTTCGTGATTCGCTTCGTGGTGGGATATCACCAGAAAGGCCCGGACTTCTTTACACAGCCCTTCTACAATCCGGCGACTTTCAATCTCGCCTCCATTGGCCGCGGCACATCCCTCGCCGTGCTCACCTACATCGGCTTCGATGGCATCTCCACATTTTCTGAAGAAGTCGAAAATCCTCGCCGCAACATCATGCTCGCCACCGTGCTGGTTTGCGTGGTCGCAGGCGTTCTCTCCGCCGCTGAAGTCTATGCCGCGCAGCTCGTATGGGGTTCCAAACCGTTTCCACCGGACAAAGTCGAATCCGCATTCCCGATCGTTGCCCAGCAAATTGGGGGCTTCTTCCTCTTCCAGCTCCTCAACTTCACCGTGCTCATCGCCAACATCGGCTCCGGCATCGCCTCGCAACTTGCCGCGGCACGCCTGCTCTACGGCATGGGGCGCAACGACGCCATCCCCAAAAGCTTCTTCGGCAAGATCACCCAGAAAAGCCGCATTCCCGCCAACAACGTTTTCGTGATTGGAGTGGTGGCTCTCCTTGGAGGGCTGTTAGCCATTTGGCCGAGGATATTCAGTTACGAACGCGGCGCGGAAATGCTGAATTTTGGCGCTTTCATAGCTTTCATGGGTGTCAACGCCGCGGCCTTCGTTCACTACTACCTTCGCGCCAAGGAAAAGAAAATCGGCAATCTGCTCATGCCCGCCATCGGCTTCATAGTCTGCGGCATTATCTGGTGGAGTTTGAGTCCGCCGGCCAAGATCGCTGGCACCATCTGGCTCGCTCTTGGCATTGCCTACGGCGCCTGGAAAACTTCCGGCTTCCGCAAGGAAATGTCCTTCGAAGTTCCACCCGAAGAATAATTCTGCGCCGTAACATTTGCTTTCTGCTCCGCTTTCAGCCGAAGATGGCACCCAGAGATTTCCATAAATGAAAAAGTCTGCAGGCAAACGCCACCTGGTCACCATGCGCGACGTCGCCGAAGCCAGCGGGTTTTCTTCCGCCACCATATCCATCGTCCTGAACAACGCGCCGCTCGCCCGCTACATCGCCGCGACTACCAAACAAAAAATTGAAGCCACCGCCAAGCGCCTCGGCTATCGCCCCAACGCCATGGCTCGTTTTCTCCGCAGCCGCCGCAGCCAGAGCATCGGCGTCATGCTCTTCGATGTAAACGATCCTTTCTGTACTCCCATCTTGCGTGGTATTGAAAACGCTCTCTACCCCCTCGGCTATCTCCCCATCTTCGCCGACGCCCACAACCAGCGCGAACGCTTCGAGCGCTATCTCGAAATGCTTCTCGAACGCCACATCGACGCGCTCATCGTCGTAGCCAACTGGCTGTTCGTGGACATCCACGTCCTCGCCGACCTGAATAAACGCGAAATCCCCGCAGCCACCATCGGCTGGGAACTTTCCGGCAATCGCATCAGTTCATTTATGGTGGATAACGAAGCCGGCGGACGCCTGGCTCTCGAACATCTCTATCAACTCGGCCATCGCAAAATCGCCATCATTCGCGGGCCCAA
>JAYVMO010000261.1:0-7607 GCA_043758915.1 Acidobacteriota bacterium
ATAGATATTTGAGGATTGGCCCGGGGCAGCCTGTGGAACCACGCGAATCGCGAAGTCCGCGCGGCAGCCGCGATCGACCCAGATGCCGCGGTCATCGTATCCCCAGGTGCGGTCATAAATGCACTTGGATTCGCTCTTCTGTTTGACCAGCTCGACGCCTCCGCGGGTGTCCACGGGGCAGGCATGGCGCAGCATGTCGTCCGAGGCGCAATAGATGGTTTGCCCTTGTGGGACAGCGGATGCGATTGCGGCGCTAGCGCCTGGGCCGGCGCCGGCGATTAGCGCGGAGACGAAAAGAGCGAGGGTGCAACATGCAAACAACAGTTTGAAAGGAACGGATCGAACGGTGTTCATCGGAATTTCTCTCCCTTGGCAAGATGGGGGCAGCGGGAGTCGGTGGTGTGTCGCGGTGTGCGAGAGACCCGCCAAGCTTGCCACTCCGCACAACATAAGGAAGAAATCCGCCGGAGACTAGCAGGTTTTGGAGCGGGGTTGCGGGGTCAGCAACAGGGCGGCGAGACAAGGGCAAGGCGAGGTGAGTACGAATAAAAAGCGAAAGTACTTGACATAGCGAACAAAAAGCGAAATACTTGATGCGTGCTTCGAGGTGGGCTATGTCCCCAGTTCACTCCCCATCGGTGGCGGATTTCTCGATTCGCCATCGCCCCGTTCGACAATCCGCAACTCGGCTGTTCTGTGCATCTGCAGAGCAGTCAACCTTTCCTTATTGCCCTGATGAGACAAGCCCAAACACCCGGACCAGCGGCCTTGCCCCGGCTGAGACTGGTCCAAGCGGCAGCGTAGCGGGTCACACAACGGCGGGTTGCCCCCTGCCGTCTTCAGCTTTGCCTGGTTCCCAAAGCCATGCGCACGGCTGGGCCCGCGACGGTGCCGCTCCACTGGTGGGGATAGCCCGCCTCGCAGCATCTTCGAAACCGGCGGAGACGCGCCGGAGTTCGCGGGAAAGGCCGGAGTATTTTGTGTTACCAGTGAAGTCCATCCTGAATAGTTGCGATTCCAAGCGGGTGCCGTTCGAGTGGACCATCAACCCCTATCGCGGATGCGAGTTTGGCTGCAAGTACTGCTACGCGCGGTACACGCACGAATACATGGAGCTGGATGGCGCGGACTTTGAGAAGAAAATCTTTGTGAAGAAAGATGCCGCGCCGCTGCTGGCTTGGGATGTGGCGCAGAAGTATTCGTTGGCCTCGAAAAAGTCCGGCGGGACGCAGCCGGAACACATCGCTATCGGCACGGCGACGGACCCGTATCAACCGGCGGAGCGGGAGTATGGCGTGACGCGGGCGTGTCTGGAGGAATTGGCGAAGCGTGACGGGCTAAGCATTTCGATCACCACGAAGTCCAACCAGATCGTGCGGGACATCGATGTGCTGAAGCAGATTGCTTCGCGATCGGCACTTTCTCTGAACATTACGGTTACGACCATGCGGTCGAGGCTGGCGGGCTTGCTGGAGCCGCGCGCGCCACGGCCGGATTTGCGCATGGCGGCGGTGAAAGAGTTGCGCGAGGCGGGATTGGCGGCCGGCGTGTTCGCTTCGCCGCTGCTGCCAGGAATTACCGACCGCGACGGAGACCTGGAGGGGTTGGCGGCCGCGGCGCAGGATGCAGGCGCGCAGTGGTTTTCTTCGGGCGTGCTCTTTTTGATGCCGTCGGCGGCGAAGGAGTTTTTGCCGTTTGTGGGCGAGAAATTTCCGCGCCTCGCAAAGCAATACGAGCAGTGGTACGCGAAAAATAGTTACGCGCCGGAGGAGTATCGCAGGAAGATTGCCGAGCGCGTGGCGCGCCTGCGGCAGAAATATGGATTTGCTTCACGCCCCTGGGATGAGATGAAACGGCCGGCCCCCTGCACGCAGCTTTCGTTAACCTGGAATGCCGCGGCGAGCGGCACGCCCAGCGCTAGTGCCAGTGAACGCATGCAGTCCTGCGCTGCGGGGTAAGCTCTAATTCGATTCGCTTTGCTCGAACGCATTGGCTATAGTGTTTTTTCGCCGCGATGAATCCCATTTCGCCTCAGGAGTTTCTTGCGCAACCCTTGCGCGTGCACGCGTTCCTCAGCGGAGTGCCGCTCCATGATGTTTGGGCTGTGGATTTGCCCTGCGCACGGGCGGGCATCACGCTACAGGAGTTTTTCCGGCGCAGAAGCACAGGAGATACACTCCGAAATATTTCCTGGCCGGCACGGGCGCTTTTCGGGCTACGGATTCTTCTTGGACGAATCTTCGGTTGGGACAAGGAGCCGCACGATGCCGGTCGCTCCATGTTTGCAGAGCGGCTCACGGAGGAGGACCGCGAACGTTCCGCAGTGCCGCCGGGAACGGTGGAAGGATTTTTCCGGGTGGTCTATAGCTTTGAGAATGAAGCTTTGCGCGAAACGGCGAACCGCACGGTTCATGCCGCGACTTTGTTTGCGCTGGTGCCATCGGAGCATGGCTATCGTCTTTATTTTGCGGTGTACGTCCGCAGGGTGAGCTGGATTACGCCCGTCTATATGGCGCTGATTGGTCCGTTTCGGAAGTGGGTCGTTTATCCGGCGATCTTCCGGCAAATTCAGCGAAGGTGGGAAAATGCCTTTGGAGTCGATCTATCGTCCGGGGCTTAGACTAAGGGACGATGATGCGGCTTTGCTCGCGCTGGAGTTCAGGCGCTTGCGGGAACTGGGCGCGAAGAAATTCGATGTAGCGGCGCGAGCGCGGGTGGCCATTGGTGCGCAGCAGGCCCATGCGGTAGAGAAACACCAAGAGAAGAAAAATATCAGAATCCTTGATGGCCGGGCGGTTGGGTTCGGACGGTTGCTGCTTCGTTTCATTCAGGAAGGAAGAGAGCTCGGCGTAAAGCTCGCGTGGAAGCAGAGCTTCCGGCGGCTTCTCGTAGTAGATGCCTGCGGCCAGCGTTTTCCAGGTTTCCGCGACGGCCTGAAACGCCGCGAGGACATCGGGATCGGCGGCGCTTGGTTGCGCGGCGCAGAACTTTGCCGCCGTGAAGGCCAATCCAGAAAGCACGCTTTGGTGAGTGTGGATGGTCTCTTCGGGTAATTTCAAGTCAAGGAAGGGAGTGTCGCCTGGGATGGAGCGCTGGTGCTCGTCTTCGTAGCGATGCGCGGCGAGGAGATAGCCGCAGTCCGAGGGGCAATCGATGGAGACTTCGCGTTGTGTGCCGCAGCAGACCGCGCAGATTTTTTCGCCTTTCGCGGGGCAAAATCGCGCCGGTTTGCGCTTTTCACAGATGGGACACGACAAGTGCGCTCCTTGGAGCCTCGATCAAAGCAAGAGAGTATCACGCCATGATGACTTTGCTGGAGAAGCGGCGGGCGGCAATGACCAGGAGGAACGTGCCCATGGCGAAGAGAGCCAGGCCGTCGAGCCAGAGATGCTGAATGCCGGCGCCGCGGAGGATGATGCCGCGAGTGATGTTGATGTAGTAAGTGGCGGGAACGAGATAACTGAGGGCGCGGCAGAAGGCCGGCATGGTCTCGCGCGGGAAGATGTAGCCGGAAAAGAAGACGCTGGGCAGGACGGTGAGAAAAGCCAGTTGCATGGCCTGGGCATGGGTATTGGCCTTGCTGGAGATGAGGATGCCGAGCGAGAGCGAGACGAAAATATAGGGCAGAGAAAGAAAGGCAAGAAGGAAGACGTTACCGTGGATGGGCACCTGAAAGACGAAGCGCATGAAGCAGAGAATGAGGGTAAGTTCGAAGAAGCCGATGCCGAGGTAGGGAAGCAGCTTGCCGAGCAGAAGCCCGTAGGGGCGGACGGGTGTGACGAAAAGCTGCTCGAGGGTGCCGCGTTCTTTTTCGCGGACGATGGAGAAGGCGGTGAGGAAAGTGGTGACGTTGAGAAGCAGGATGGCGGTAAGACCTGGGAGGAAAAAGTTGGGCGAGCGCGAATCGGGATTGAAAAGGAGTTTCGGGCGCATGTCGACGGCAAAGTTGGTGCGGTCCGGGACAACGCGGCGGAGAGATTCGTCGAGGCCGATGGCGGTGGTGACGTTGATGGCCTGGCCGGCGACGGAAGAGTCTGAGCCGTCGATGAGCACGAGAACCTGGGCGCTCATTTGATGGAGGAGCTTGTCGGAGTAATCGACGGGGATCTTGATGCCCACGCGGGCGTCTCCGGAGATGATGGCGTCGTTGATGGCGCTGTCGCTGTTCACGTAGCGGATGACATTGAAAGTGTCGGAGTTTTTCAGGCGTTCGATCAACTCGCGGCTCTCGCGGCGGCCGTCGGCGTTGTAGACCACGGTGTGAATTTGGCGAATGTTGGTGTCAATGGCGTAGCCGAGCAAGGTTACTTGCAAGAGCGGGATGATGAGCGAGAAGAAGAGCGTCCCGAAGTCGCGGCGGACGTGGAGAACTTCCTTATAAAAGATGGCGCCGAAGCCGCGGAAGGGATCACGCACGAGCGGCCTCCAGCAGAGCTTGATGCTTATAGGTTAGTTCCACGAAAACGTCTTCGAGGCTGGGCGTGAGCGGACGGATCTCGGTGACGGTGAGGTCGTTTTTCAGAAGCTCGGCGCGGAGATAGGCGAGATCGAGATGCTCCTCGACGAGCGCGTGAATGGATTCTCCGAAGATGGTGGCGCTGCGAATGCCGCTGATTTTGCGGGTGTAGCGAAGAGCGCGGGTGACTTCCGGCGTGAGGATTTCGATGCGCGCCGTGCCCGCGGGTGTCACGTCGGGAAGCTGCTTGAGCGCGGCGGGCGTGCCGTTGGCGATCATCTTGCCGTAGTAGAGGTAGGCCACGTGGCTGCAGCGCTCGGCTTCGTCCATGTAGTGCGTGGTGACGAAGAAGGTTATGCCGTGGCCGGAAAGCTCGAAGAGCAAATCCCAGAGCTGGCGGCGCGCGACGGGGTCGATGCCCGCGGTGGGCTCATCGAGAAAGAGCAATTTGGGTTCGTGTAGCATGGCGCAGCCGAGAGCGAGGCGCTGCTTCCACCCGCCGGAAAGCCTTGCGGCCAGGCGGTCCATGTACGGAGCCAGGCCGTTGAGCTGCACGATGTCGTCGATGCGCCGCTTCAGGCGGGCGGGTGGCAGGCTATAGATGCGGCCATAGAATTGAAGGTTTTCCGCGACGGTCAGATCGTCGTAGAGACTGAAATTCTGCGACATGTAGCCGATGCGTTCGCGGATGCCTTCGGCATCGGTGCGGACGTCGAGACCCTCGACCCAGGCGGAGCCTTCCGTGAGCGGCAAAAGTCCCGTGAGCATTTTGATGACGGTCGTTTTCCCGCTGCCGTTGGGACCGAGAAAGCCGAAAATTTCTCCCTTTTCCACGCGGAAACTCACGCCATTGACGGCGGCAACATTGCCGAAGCGGCGCACGAGGCGCTCGGCGGAGATGGCCGCTTCGGCGGGATTTTGCGTGGAGGTGGACACGAGTTTAGTCTGCCGCCTTTAACTTCACGTCGGCGGCCATGCCGGCGAGGACGTGACCGGCGGGATCGTCGATGCGAATCTTCACGCCAAAAACTTGATGGACGCGTTCTTCGCGAGTTTGCACGTTGCGCGGAAGAAATTCGGCTTGTTGATTGATCTGCTCGACGACGCCATCGAAGACGGTGTTCGGAAAGGAATCGACGCGTACTGCCGCTTTTTGGCCCACATGCACTCGCCCGATCTCCGTTTCGGGAATGTAGATGCGCACGTATATCTGGCCGCGCTCGAGGAGCGTGGCGACAGGAGTATTCGGCGCGATGAGGTCGCCGGGACGCACGTCGAGCACTTCCACAGTCGCCGCGGATGGAGCTACGACCTGGCGCTCGCGGTAGCGTGCTTCGTCGTAGTCGTAGGCAGCTTTGGCCAGCTCGATGTCCTCACGGCGGTTGCCGTGCTCGTATTTTCCGAGCGTGGCCTGCGTCTGGCGGTAGTGCGCTTCGGCGGAGGCAATCTCTTCAGGGCGATAGCCGCTCTGCAATTCATCGAATTTGTTCTGAGCGTTTTGCTGCTGCGCGGCGGCCACCTTCCAGTTGGCTTCGGCGGTATCGCGCTGCTGTTTGGATACCAGATCTTTCTTCGCCAGCGCGTCGTAGCGGTCGAAATCCACATGCGAGCGGACTTCGTCGGCCTTGGCGCGGTCGAGATCCGCTTGCGCTGCAGCGATGTCTTCCCGGCGGTAACCGTTCTTGCGCTGCTCGTACTCGGCTTTGGCTTGCGCGGCGGCGGCGCGGGCTTCGGCGATTTCTTCCGGGCGGAAGCCGCGCTGGGATTTTTCGGCAGCGGCGCGAGACTGCTCGAGCGCGGCTTGCAATTCCTTGTCGTCAAAGGTGATGAGAATCTGGCCGGGCTGGACGGTGTCGCCTTCGCGGACCAGAACTTTTTCGATGCGGCCGCCGACTTTGGAACCCACGCGAATGTTGCGCGCTTCCACCGTGCCTGAGCCTTGGAGCGATGTGTCGCGGCGAAACCAGCCGGCATAAAGGGCCGTTGCGGCGATGGCGATGGCCGCAGCGACGAAGATGACTATGCGTTTGCGGTTCATGAAATAAACTCCCTACCCGGCACTGGAATCTGCGCGTGGCTCCGGAGAAAGATTTCGCGGCGCCATGCCGGTCCACAGCAAGTTGAATGCGGCTTCGATGCGGGCATGCAGCGTGGCATCACCGTGAAGCGACCACAGCAGGAGCGTGCCAAAAATGGTTTGGCGAAATACGTGAGCAATTTCGGCGGCGGGAATGTCATCGCGGATTTCGCCGCGTGCCTGGCCGAGTTCGACGATTTGGGTATGCAGTGCGTGGGCGCGCTTCTGGAGGTCCATCATGGCCGCGCGCACGGGGGTCGTCGAGAGATAAGCCTGGAGAAGGATACGAATGATGGCGGGATTGCGCGTCGGCTCCTGGGTCATGCGCGTGCCTAGTGAACGGAGGAGTTCCGGCATAGGCGCATTCTGAAGGCGCGCGTTTTCGATGGCGGCCTCCAGTTTGGCGAGCTGCATTTCGCCGAAAGCGAGAAGGATGTGGTCCTTGCTGGGGAAGTGGTTGAAGAAGGTGCCCTTGCCGACGTCGGCGGTGTTGGTGATGTCCTCGACGGTGGTTTCCGCGAAACCCTTCTGGGTGAAGAGCGTGAGTGCGGCACGAAAAAGGCGCTCGCGGATTTCGGCGCTGCGGCGCTGGCGGCGGTCCACACGAGCGGTGGGCTGGCCGGAGGGGGGCGGAGGAAGAGGTGGCGAAGGAAAAGGCATTGTGACCTATGCTCATAAATGACTATAGGTCATTTCCAAGTCGCTGTCAACTTTTATGCCGCTGCAGGTCGCTCCAACTCATTGAGTTATTTGGAATGTATCTTTCTGCGAGGTCAAAGCAAAACACCCCAGCGAATGCCAGGGTGTTTCGGGAAAGTCGAGTGTGATGCGACCTATTCTCTCAGGGAGTTTGGGTCGGACGTGTTCTTGGGTGACTTTTTATCCAGGATGGTCACAAGTTTTCGTGCAGCGGGAGGGACGGCAACGGCGCCTTTGAACACGATGTTCTGAGCCTCGACCTTCTTTCCGTAAATCCGCTCGTTGGCATCGTTGTCGGGGCGAACCGTCGAGCCTTCCAGAGAGAGTCCCGCGAACAGTCCGCGCGAGCGGGAATAACTGAGTACTTCGGCGCGC
>JAYVMO010000262.1:0-10527 GCA_043758915.1 Acidobacteriota bacterium
GAGCGCATGCTCCTGGTCGCCGAAAAGGGCCGCGAGCGCGAAGTGCTCGCCGTTTTCAATAAATGGGGACTCGACGCAGTCGTCGTTGGCGAAGTCACCGATGGCGGCCTGATGCGCGTGAAAAATCACGGCCATGTGGTGGCGGAAATCCCCGCGCATCCGCTGGCCGAAGAAGGCCCGGTGTATCAGCGCCCGCTGGCCGCGCCAGCCCCGCGCAAGGAAACTTCCGCGGATTGGTTTGCATTTGCTCCCGAAGGTACAGACCTCACCGAAAATTTCAAAAAGTTGCTCGCCTCGCCCGCCATCGCCTCGAAGCGCTGGATCACCGAGCAATACGACACTTCGGTTCGCACCAATACGCTCGCGGGTCCCGGCGCAAGCGATGCCGCGGTGGTGCGCATCAAGGATCCGAAAACCGGCATCGTGAAACGTGCACTTGCGCTAGCCACCGACGGCAACGGCCGCTGGTGCCAGCTCAATCCTCGCCGCGGCGCGATGCATGCCGTCGCCGAAGCCGCTCGCAACGTGGCCTGCAGCGGCGCAAGGCCGATGGCCGCTACCAATTGCCTGAACTTCGGCAGCCCGGAAAAGCCCGAAGTGATGTGGCAATTCAGCCAAGTCATCGACGGCCTCACCGAAGCCTGCACCGCTCTCGGCACACCCATCACCGGCGGCAACGTCAGCTTCTACAACGAAACTCTCGGCAAATCGATCTATCCCACTCCCACCATCGGCGTCCTCGGCATTCTCGAAGACGCTTCCCGCGTCCTCAAAATCGCCTTTCGCAACGAAGGCGATGTCATCCTGTTGCTTGATGGCGCTGGCCTGAATAATGCCGCAAGCGTAGGGCCACGAACTATCGTGCCCCTACAGGGCAACCAACCCAGCACCCGTCATTCCGAGCGAAGCGAGGAATCTGCTTTTTCTGCGTCCGAAGCGGCCCGCGAATTCTCCTCCTCCGAATATTCAAAAACCATTGCTGCGATTGTCGCCGGTGAACCGCCAGCCATCGACCTCATCGCCGAAAAACGGCTCATCGATGGCCTCGTAGCTCTCGCCAACGAAGCCGCCCTACAATCCGCCCACGACATTTCCGACGGTGGCCTCGCCGTCACCCTCGCCGAATCCTGCTTCGCTGCCCCGCATTTCGGTGCGGACGTCACAGTTCCCGAAGCCGCAGCTCCCGCTGAAGATGCCCTCTTTGGTGAACGAGGCGCCCGCGCCATCGTCTCCGTCTCGCCCACAAAACTTGCCGCCGTTCTCGCAATTGCGAGACAATATGGTGTTGGAGCGCATGAAATCGGCGCTGTGGTCCGCGGCGGTAATTTCCGCATCCAACAAAGAGGGCGCGCCGTCATCGACTCTTCCGTCGACTCCCTGCGCGACATCTGGGCCAATTCGCTCGAGCGCACGCTGACTTCAAGATGAATCAGAAACTCGCCTACGCAGACGACCACTTCCACGACCACTGTGGCGTCTTCGGCGTCTTTGGCCATCCCGAAGCCGCAAATCTCGCTTACCTCGGCCTCTACGCGTTGCAGCATCGCGGCCAGGAATCCGCCGGCATCGTTTCCAGTGATGGCGCCGAATTCCACTTCCACCGCGCCATGGGCAAGGTCGAGGAAATCTTTCAGCCCAGCGTACTCGCAAAACTCCCCGGCAATCTCGCTATCGGCCACACCCGCTATTCCACCGCCGGAGACAAAGCCCTCCTCAACGCCCAGCCCATCATGATCGATTGCAACAAGGGCAAAGTCGCTCTCGGCCACAACGGCAATCTCACCAACGCCTCCGAATGGCGCCGCAAGCTCGAACATCGCGGCTCGATCTTCCAAACCAACAGCGACACCGAAGTGATCGTGCATCTGATCGCGCGCTCGCAAGCGCGCAATCTTTCCGGCGCTCTGGGCGACGCGCTCAATCAGGTCGAAGGCGCATATTCGCTGGTGATGCTGACCCAGGATGAACTCTACGCCGTGCGCGACCCGCGCGGCTTCCGACCGTTGAATCTCGGCAAGCTCGGCGATGCCTGGCTGGTAGCCTCGGAAACCTGCGCCTTCGATTTGCTGGACGCTCAATACATTCGCGAAGTCGAGCCCGGCGAGATGGTGCGCATTTCGAAGTCGGGCATCGAGTCCATCCGCTTCGCTCCCGAAAAGCAGCATCAGCAATGCATCTTCGAGCATGTCTACTTCGCGCGCCCCGACAGCATCATTTTTGGCCGCTCCGTCAACGAGAGCCGCGAAGCGCTCGGCCGACTCCTGGCGCGCGAGCATCCCGTCAATGCCGATATCGTGGTGCCCGTACCCGACTCCGGCGTGCCCGCGGCCGTAGGCTTCGCGCTGGAATCGAAGATCCCCTTCCGCATGGGACTCATCCGCAATCATTACATCGGGCGCACGTTCATCGAGCCATCGCAGGCCATCCGGAATTTTGGCGTAAAGCTGAAGCTCAATCCCGTGCGCGGCCTGATCGAAGGAAAGCGCGTCGTGCTGGTCGACGACTCCATCGTGCGCGGCACCACCAGCCGCAAGATCGTCCGCATGGTGCGCGAAGCCGGCGCAAAAGAAGTCCACGTGCGCATCAGTTGCCCGCCGACCATCTCACCGTGCTACTACGGCGTGGACACACCGACGCGCGAGGAATTGATCGCCTCGTCAAACTCTCCCGAGGAGATTTGCCGCTTCCTTGGCGCGGATTCTCTCGGCTATCTCTCGCTAGCCAGCCTCCTCCAAGCGGTGAATGATACTGAAGGCAAGTTCTGTACGTCTTGTTATACGGGCGTCTATCCGACCGATCTCGTCCAGTTGGAAGTTCGCGAAAGCAGCCGGAACGGCAAAGCCGCTGACCAATGGAATGGGATTGAAAAGGATGCGGCGCCAGTAGAACGGCCCGTGACGGTGGAATATGAAAGCTGACGTGAAGAAAAAACAACAGGAAACAAAAGTGCCAGTAGGCAAGCGCATCCAGCGCGAGATCATCGCCTGGTTCTGGGTCGCGCTGGCGTTTCTGCTCATCAACGGAACGATTGGCCAGGCGCGCGTGATTCCCTCCGGCTCCATGGAGAACACCCTGCTCATTGGCGATCACCTGATTATGAGCCGCATCGGCTACGATGCCGGCGTGCCCTTCACCAACTGGCACGTCCCCTTGTGGCGCAACCCGCGCAGGCAACAGGTGATCATTTTCAAGCCGCCCTTTGCGCCCGATACCCCGGACTTCGTGAAGCGCGTTATCGGCTTGCCGGGAGAAACCGTCGACATCCATGATGGCGCCGTGTGGGTCAACGGAAAAAAACTCCAGGAGGATTACACCACTGGCCCCACCGAGCCGGCTCCTCCCGGGCAAGCACCCGCCGGATTACCCGATTTGAAATTGCCGTACCATGTTCCGGAAAATTGCTACTTTGCGATGGGCGACAACCGCGGCAATTCGCTGGACAGCCGTTTCTGGGGCTGTGTCCCGCGCAACGACATCATTGGCACACCGGTGATGATCTACATGTCGCTCGATGCCCCGTCGGAAGCCTGGGAGCCGGGCCAGTTTCGCGAACGGTTCTTTGCTTATGCAAACGCTATCCTGCATCCCGGGAGCGTACGCTGGAAGAGGTTGTTCCGGACTTTTTAGTCCAGTGGACTCCCGAGGCGCCGGGCAGCAAAGTGTCTTTTGCGCCCGAAAGCAAGTGCCGCCGCGTCGTTGATCGGCTCAATTCCGCATCGAGCGCGGCGGATGGAATGATCCCTCGCGGTCGAAAACGAACAGGTTCTCGATGAAATACGCAGACGCTGGAGTGAACATCGCCGTCGCCGCCGACGCCAAGCAGAGAATCCGCCACCACGCCAGCCGCACGTTCACGCCCGGCGTCCTCGGCGGAATCGGCGGCTTTGGTGCGCTCTTTGCCCTCGACACGAAAAAATGGAAAGAGCCGGTGCTCGTTTCCAGCGCCGACGGCGTCGGAACCAAGCTCAAGATCGCCATGGCTCTGGGCGTGCACTCCACTGTAGGCGGGGATCTCGTCAATCACTGCATCAACGACATTCTGGTTCAGGGCGCCGAGCCGTTGTTCTTTCTGGATTATCTGGCGATGGGCAAGCTCGACCCGGAAGTCGTCGAGCAGCTCGTCGATGGCATGAGCCGTGCCTGCCGCAAAGCGGGTTGCGCGCTCATCGGCGGCGAGACCGCGGAAATGCCCGGCTTCTATCCTCCCGGCGAATACGATCTCGCGGGATTCATCGTCGGCGCGGTCGAGCGCCCAAAACTTTTGACCGGTAAAAGCGTCAAGCCCGGAGATACCCTGCTCGCGCTGCCCTCGGCGGGTTTGCACACCAATGGATATTCTCTTGCGCGCAAACTGGTCTTCGACGTGGCCAAGCTCAAGCCCGATACCTACGTCGCGGAAGTGGGGAACAAGATCGGCGCGGAACTGCTGAAGCCGCATCTCTGCTATGCCCCGGCCCTGAAAAATATCGTCTCGCGCGGCTGGATCTCCGCGCTCGCGCACATCACCGGCGGCGGAATTCCGGGAAATTTGCCGCGCGTGCTGCCCAGCGGCGTGAAGGCGCACATCGATCTTGGTTCATGGCCTGTGCCATCCATCTTCAAGTATTTGGCCAGGGTCGGGAAGATCGAGACCGATGAGCTTCTGCACTCCTTCAATATGGGCGTTGGAATGATTCTCGCCGTGCCTCCGGCGCATGTGAAAGTCCTCGAAGCCGATCTCAAGAAGCGCCGCGAAAAATTCTTCCGCATCGGCCGCATCGAGCGCGGCGACTCCGGCAAAGCCCGTGTTCAGTATTCCGGCGCCCTGAACCTATAGTCTTCTCCGCGCGACCAATCCGTCACCCTCGCGCATTCGAGCATCAACCGGCTTCAGTCTGAACGTAATCCGGATGCCGGACCAGTGCGCGCCGCGGAAGTTCGCGCTTCAGTTTTCGCAACCATCGCAACTCCAATTTGAACTGTTCAACGACGAAGCTCACCATCCACACCGCCTCGTGATAGGGATGCCCCACTTCCTCCAGAATGGAGCGCAGAACTTCCTTCTCCCGCTCGAGTTCTCGCTCGAGAAATTCTCGCCGCCGCGCTATCTGTTTTTGAAAAACTCCCGGCCGCGCCTGCCAGGAAAGCGCAATCCATGCCTGGAACGGCGGCCTGTCCCGCTGTGTCGTCCACTCCTCGCGCTCCAGCGCATCCGCCAAAGCGCCACGGCCCTTTGCTGTCGTTTCAAACGTGCTCCGCTCCGGCCCTCCCGCGGGTTCGTCTGTTTCCAGACTGCGAACCAATCCCGCGCGTGCCAGTTTCTCCAGCGAGTAGTACACCTGCGGCCGCGAAATCCCCGCCCAATCCCGAACCTCCCGTCGCTCCAACTCCAGATTCGCCTGATACCCATGCATCGGCCGCTCCGTCAGCAAACTCAGCAGCACCAAATCCGGCGTTGTCAGCGCCAACTTCCTCGCCGCACGCGCCGTTTTCTTCCGATTCTCCGCGTACCTCAGCGTACGGCGTTCGCCCCGGCCCGGTCGGGGCATCTCTGCGTTATCTTTTCTCTTCATCTTTGCAGGGCCTCATTCTCTGTCGCTCGCAACGAAATCTTTACCTCTTAACTTCCTTACCTCCTTGCTTCCTCTTCCTGCTCCACCACCACCACTCGCATTTTTCCGCCGCCAGCCTCGGATTCCGCGCCTGCGCCACGGCCGCCTCAAAAACGTCTCTGCAACAAATATCGATCCGCTGGCCCATCTTCCGGCACAACCGCTCATACAGCTTGTGCGCATTCTGCCGCGCCAGTTGCGCCACGCTGCGAATGCCGAGCAACTCAAAATCCCGCAGCATTGCCGGCCCGATGGAAATCAAGTCCGCCAATTCACGCGGTTTGGCCTTCATAAAAAACCTCCTTGACAACCTTATTGCGCTTCCCTATCCTTCACTAGTCTAAATTAGACTACTTAATTTTACAAGGAGGAATTTAGACATGCGCACTCTTTCAACGGCTGCTTTCGGCCTCGCCTTGTTCTTCGGCTTGACTTTCCCGCAAGCCCATCAGATGGAGGAAAAGAAACCCATGAACGTGAAGAGAATCACCCCGGTGTTACTGGTCAAGGAAATCAAACCGCTCCTGCCCTTCTGGACCGATCGACTGGGCTTCACCAAAACCATCGAAGTCCCCGACGGAAACAAACTAGGCTTCGTAACTTTCCAGAAGGGCAACGCCGAAGTGATGTACCAGACCTTCGCCAGCGTGGAAAAAGATGCGCCCCCCGCGATGGCCGCGGAAGCCCGCAAAGGCCCCGCCTATCTCTATATGGAAGTCGACAACCTAGACGCCGTCCTCGCCGCGCTGAAAGACATACCGAAGGTCATGCCCGAACGCACCGCCTTCTACGGCATGCGCGAATTCGCCGTCCAGGATCCCAGCGGCCGCTTCAAAGCAATAATTTATCCTGCGGCGCCGCAGTCTCCTCACCTGTGGGGCGAGACACATCGTATCCGTCCCCACTACGCTGCCGCTGCGAATCGCACGTCTCGCCCACCTAGGGTTGCGTCGCACGATCGATGAAGTTCGCGATCTGATGATGTAGCTTCACGCGATCCTCGTCGTGCAAATACATCATGTGACCAGCCGTGTAGTAATCCTCTTTAATGTTCTTCTGCAGCGCCTCCGGCAAGCCGAGATGCTCCATGGTATGTTCCGTCGCGAAGAACGGTGTCGCCAGGTCGTAATATCCGTTCTCCACCTGCACCAGCAGCCGCGGATTGGTGATCATCGCCTGCGCCAGGTCGGTGTCCACGTTGGGCGCTCCCGGAAAACCAAATTGCCGCTGATCCTTGCGCACCCAGTTCCAGCTTCCAAACGCGTTCGCCGCATTGTGGTACACCTTGTCCTTCCCAAACTTCAGTTCGTCATGATTGTACGCATTGAGCAGCGCGGTGAACGCGCCACCCACCGCGGGCCCTTGTGGATCACCCTGCGCATTCTCTTCCAGCGGATCGTACGTGTGTCCAGTGAATCGAGCATCGATGCGCCCGATGGTCAGTCCGGCCTTACGCTGCAACTCCGCGCGAAATTGGTTTAAGTTCACCCGCAGATCGGCTTTGATCAGGTAGTCTTCGCTCAACCCCGTGAAATACGATAGCTTCTTAGCCACTGCCGTTTTTTCGCTCGAGGAGAGCGCCGCGCCCTTGTACAGTGCCGAGGCATATTCACCCTGCGCGTATTTGCGTGCTTCCTCGATGAATCCAGCCACATCCGCCGGCCGTTCCCCCAGCACTTTGTGATACCACGCGACCGCCGCATAGCTCGGCAGGTAGAACACGTAGGGCTGGTCATCTCCCGGAGCAAACGTCAGCGACGACAAATCGAGTACGGATGAAATCAGCACGATCCCGTTCAAGTGCACCTCATCATGCGACTGCAAGTAATTCCCCAGCGCCGCCGACCGGAACGTCCCGTAACTCTCGCCAATCAGAAACTTCGGCGAGTTCCAGCGGTCGTTCCGGCTCAGGTAGGTCACGATGAACTGCGCGAACGCCTCGACGTCCTCGTCGATCCCAAAGAAATCCTTGTCCTGCGCCTTGCACACCGCATGGCCGTAGCCCGTCCCCATCGCGTCGATGAACACCAGGTCCGTCTTGTCGAGCAGGCTCTCTCCGTTGTCCACCAGCTTGTACGGCGCAGGCGGCGTAAAACTCCCGTCCACGGTGTACACCCGCCGCGGCCCAAACGCGCCCATATGCAGCCACATCGTCGCCGACCCTGGCCCGCCGTTGTACAGAAACGCCACCGGACGCTGGCTCAAATCCTTCACGTCGCTCCGCGTGTACGCCACCGAATACATCAGTCCCGTTGGGTCGCCCTTGTCGTTCTTCAGCAGCGTCGTGCCCGCCGCCGCCTTGTAAGGAATCGTCTGCCCGCCGATGCGAATCGTGTGATCCGTCACCGACGACTCTTCCTTGGTCGCCGCTGCGTCGCACTTATCGCTGCTTTTCGCTTCTGGCGCCTTCGCATCCTTCTCCGGCGCCTGCCCCGCCGCCCGTCCTCCGCAAAAAAGCAACGCTAGTCCGTACACCATGAAAATCTTTCGCATTTGCTTCCTCTCTTTCGTCAGAAATCTTACACAAACTCTTCCTAATGCTTCAGTTGCGACGGCAAGGGCGGCGGCCGCCGTTCCATTTCCGTCGGCACGGCGATTGATCGTGCTCCATTCTTTCCCACAGCCCGAACCGCGAAGAAATGATTATCGGTGGAAACGCCCTTCAAGACCGTGTCCCCCGAGGAAGCGACAAAATCATAAACCTGCCAGCGCGGCTCGGTAGTCTCGCGCCAAAGGATCTCGAAGCCCGCGCGTTCGGGATCATCTTCAGCCGACCAGGATATTTTTGCATCCGGCGTGACCGCCCCGGTAAGTTTCGCACCCGTCGGCGCAGCCGGAGCCATCGCCAACTGCCGCAGCGCTTCCGCGTTGTCCCTCGCCACGTCTCCCATGAAAGTAAAATTGAGATATTTTTCAAAGTCCCCGTACTCCACTCCACTTTCCGTCCGCGGCGTTTGATGCTGGTGGTTGTATTCCTCGAGCGGCTCCGTGAAGCGCACTGCCGGCAGCCCCGCCTTGTAAAACGGATAATGATCCCCGCCGCGTCCATAGCGATCCAACCGGAAAATCATGCGAATCGCTCCGCGCCCGTCGATCTCTTCCACCGTTCGCGCCAGCTCGCGCGAGGGTGAGTCTGCATCGTCGATCTCGCCGTTCCCGGAGAAGAGCCGCACGCGATGCGGCGCGCCCGCGGCGGGATCAGCCCCCACGATGTCATCATCCAGCATCCCGCCAACGGTGTAGCCCTGTTGTTTCGTCCATTCCAGAAAATGCGAGCTGCCCAGAAGCCCTTGCTCCTCGCCCGAAACCGCCGCGAACAGTATCGTGGCGCGATACGTTCCGTGCCCGCTCGCCGCCAGTTTGCTCAACAATCGTGCACACTCGACGCTCACTACCGCCCCGGAAGCGTCGTCATCCGCGCCCGGCGCGTCGGCCTCCGGGTCCAGCACGTTCGAAGGCCGGGAATCGTAGTGGCCGGAGACGATAAATAACGTCTTCAAAAGTTTCGCATCAGAACCCGGGAGAATCGCGTAGACGTTCTCGATCGGAATCGGCTTCTCCGAAGTGCGCTGCGACGTGGATTCGAACTTGTCCACCACCACCTGCAGCTTCCCGCCGGACTCCTTCGCAAGCTCGTTGAATCGCGCCACGATGCGGTCCCGCCCGCAGCCAATCCCGCGCTTCGCGTCAGTCCACGAAGAGAGCGTGAGCCGCGTCCCGCAAGCGACGAGTTGCCCGATCAAAGCGCGCATGGACTTTTCATCCACGGTTTGCCGAAGGATCGCTCCCGCGGGACGCGGCAGCATCTTCGCATGAGGCGCACCTTGCGGCGGCTCGGACGGATCGCGCGGCGCCGTGCGCTGTGCCCAAGCCGGACTCGCGGTTAGCGCGGCGAAAAGCAGCGCGACAAAAGCGGCGCTCAAGGAGTAGTCAAGTGACTTCTGTTTGCGGTTGTTCATCGGTTGTCCGTCCATCTCCGGATTGACGTGTAGCGAAGCTGGCATTCTATCGCAAACCTGCCCCTGTTCCCCAGTGTCAAACGAACCGGCTCCCGTGAATTTTGCCGCTGCCCGTGGTTGTGCTAACGTTTTGCGTTTATGAACAAGCGCATCGGCGTCCTGCTAAGCGGCCGCGGCTCGAACTTCGAGGCGCTGGCGGAGAGTGTCTCCGCCGGCCACATCCCCAACGCGGAGATCGCCATCGTCGTGAGCAACCGCGAGGGTGCGCCCGGGATCGCGCTGGCGAACTCGCGCGGAATAGCTACGAGCGTGATTCCTTCCAAGGGCCTGGAGCGAGAAGACTATGACCGCCAGGTCGTCGCCGTCCTGAACGAGCACAAAGTCGACCTCGTTTGCCTCGCCGGCTACATGCGTCTGCTGTCGCCGTATTTTGTCGCGGCATTTCCGAACCGCATCCTGAATATTCATCCGTCGCTGCTACCCTCTTTCCCCGGCCTCGAATCGCAGCGCCAGGCGCTCGAGTACGGCGTGAAGTTCGCCGGCTGCACCGTGCACTTCGTGGATGAGAATCTTGACGCCGGCCCCATCGTGCTGCAAGCCGTCGTGCCCGTGAAGGACGAGGACACGGAAGCCACGCTCTCCGAGCGCATTTTGGCCGAAGAACACCGGATTTACGCGGAAGCCGTGAAAATCGTTCTGGAAGGGGAATACAATATCTCCGGCCGCCGCGTGATCGGAAAGATCTAAGAAGACTCCATGACCCAGTCGGAATTCAAACCTGTCGAAGAACAGCTCGCGTACCTGAAAAAGGGCGCGGCGGAAATTATTCGCGAAGAAGAGCTAAAGGCAAGCCTGGAAAAATCACTGAAAACAGGAGCGCCGCTGCGCGTTTATCTCGGCGTTGACCCCACTGCACCTGATATTCATTTGGGGCACACCGTCGTTCTGCGCAAGCTGAAACATTTTCAGGACATGGG
>JAYVMO010000263.1:0-5133 GCA_043758915.1 Acidobacteriota bacterium
CGCCAGTTCGCCCTGCATCGTCAACAAAATTGGGTCGCTCGTTTTTGCGGGAGCCTTATCGGTTTCCGGCGCAGCGGCGGCCAGCGGGAAGCAGGCCAGTTGCGCCGCCAAAATTGTCGAAGCAGCTCGCTTCAGCCACCGTGCGGGATTGCAAGATTCCGGTGACCGGCGATATGTCGCTTGCGCTTTAAACATGTAGTTGTGGCTCCCGGTACTACGGTTGAAGGAACTGAGTGCGGCGTAAGCCGCGAGTATGACTGAGCAAAACGCCTAGCGCAAACCGCCGGTCCCGAAGCGTTCGCCAACTTGTAAACGCGCTCCGTGTACGAAATCGCCGGCGGAAACCAGCTTGCGTCCCTCAAGTTTGATGCCAGTTAACTGCAGAAAGCTTTCCTGCCCGCAGGCAACGGTTACAGATTTTTCCCGCGGCACGATCGTACCCGGAGCAAGGACCGTGTCCGGCGGAAAGACCGTGCCCGGCAGAACCGCGGTTGCAGCCAGTTCCTGTTGATTAGACGCCGGTAGAAGAAGAAGGTGGCAGCTTTGCCCGCGAAACTCGGAGTACGAGCCCGGCCACGGCGTAAACGCGCGCTGCCGGTTGTAAATTTCCGCCGCCGGACGCGACCAGTCGATCAGCCCGTCTTCGCGTTTGAGTATTGGAGCCAGGGTGGCGCGTGAATTGTCTTGCGCGCGCGGCTTGATGGAGTGCGCGGCTAGTCCTCGCAGGGTTTCTGCCATCAGCGCTGCGCCGGCCTCCGCAAGCCGCGCACTGAGATGCGGCGAAGTTTCGTTGGGGCCGATGGCCAGTTGCTGTTGCAGCAAAATTTCGCCGGTGTCCATTCCCGCGTCAATGCGCATGGTGGTGTTGCCGGTGACCGTTTCGCCGTGAGCCACGGCCCAGTGCACCGGCGCGGCGCCGCGATATTTGGGGAGCAGGGAAGCGTGCAGATTGAGCCAGCCGAATTTGGGGATGTCCAGAAGCCGCGCGGGAATGATTTGCCCGTAGGCGATGATGACGATCACGTCCGGCGCAAGGTCGCGGAGCTGCGCTTCCACTTCCGGCGCGCGCATTTTCGCCGGCTGGTGTACGGGAAGTTTCGCGTCAAGCGCGATTTGCTTTACGGGGGAGAAACTGATTTCCTGCGAACGACCTTTAGGACGGTCCGGCTGGGTGTAAACCGCGATAAGTTCGAAATCCGGCTGTGCCAGCAGATGTTGCAGAGATGGCGTCGCGAATTGCGGCGTGCCGCAGAAAATAATGCGCAGGCGGTTCATGGAGCAACTTTCAAATCCAACTGCGGCGCTACCACTCGCCTTCTTTGCGCAACTTCTTGATCTTGCGGCGAATCAGATCGCGCTTCAACATGCTGAGGTGGGTCAGGAATAAAATCCCGTTCAAATGGTCGATTTCATGACAAAACGCGCGAGCCAGGATATTTTCCCCGCGAATTTCAAAAATCTCGCCCTTCAGATTGTGCGCGCGCACGGTCACAAACTGCGGCCGCACCACATATCCGCGAAAACCGGGAATCGACAGGCAGCCTTCTTCCTCGCGCGCTTCACCTTCGGCATGAATAATTTCCGGGTTAATCAAGATAATTTTGCCTTCGGCGTTTTTCCCGTTGGTCACGTCGATCACCGTCATGCGAATGCTCTTGCCAATTTGCGGCGCAGCCAGCCCGACGCCATTCGCAGCATACATGGAGGCAAACATGTCTTCGGACAGTTCCTCCAGCGCCGCATCGAAATTCTTCACCAGCGCGGCGGGCTTTTCCAAGACCGGATCGCCAAACTTCACGATGGGATAGATTTTGCGCACCGCGGCTTCCGCCTGTGGTTTCTCTTCCACGGCCGCCGGATGCTTAGAAGTTGAGGATTTGTTGGATATAGCCATCGAAATTGCGCCGCGTTTCCGGCAACGAGTCTCCTCCAAATTTTTGCAGAAAAGCGTCGGCCAGCACAAGTGCGACCATCGCCTCTCCAGCAACACCGCCCGCCGGAACCACACACCAGTCGGAGCGCTCGTACGCCGCCTGCACCGCTTCTTTGGTAACCATATCCGCGGTGCCTAATGCCTTGCGCAACGTGGAAATGGGTTTCAGGAAGCCACGAATCACCAGGTCTTCGCCGTTAGTGATGCCGCCTTCCAACCCGCCGGCGCGATTGGAAGCGCGTTTAAATTTGTGCGCGCCCTTATCGTAGGAAATTTCATCCTGCACTTCGCTGCCGTAAGAGCCTGCCGCCAAAATACCCGAGCCGATCTCGACCGCTTTCACCGCTTGCACGCTCATCAACGCTT
Organism: Acidobacteriota bacterium; assembly: GCA_043758915.1. Lineage (GTDB taxonomy): Bacteria > Acidobacteriota > Terriglobia > Acidiferrales > UBA7541 > Acidiferrum. Next base: position 2,300 of record JAYVMO010000263.1, read on the forward strand.
GCGCCAGGCGGCCATCCAGCTTTTCGTCCCACTGTGCGTGCGAACCCAGGCCCACGGGAAGGTTGTGCGCCACAATTTCAAAAACACCGCCGACGGTGTCGCCTGCCTTCAGCGCGGTGTCGACTTCGGCCTTCATTTTATTCTGCAGTTCGCCGTCCACGCAGCGCAGCGGGGATTCCAGGTCGCCGCAAACGGCTTTGATTTCGTCCCAATGCGCCGTGCGTTCCAGGCGCAAGTGGCCAACTTGAATCACATGACTGGCAATTTCGATTCCGAATTGCTGCAAAAATTGCCGCGCGATCGCGCCAACAGAGACGCGTGCAGCCGTTTCCCGGGCCGAAGCCCGCTCCAATACGTAGCGTGCGTCATGAAAATTGAATTTTTGCGAACCCGCCAGGTCAGCGTGCCCGGGCCGCGGCGCTACGAGTTTGCGCGAAGAAGCTTCAGGCGCGTCGGAAGCCTCGACAGAAAGTATTTTCTCCCAGTTGGCCCAGTCGCGATTTTCAATGCGAATGGCAATCGGCGCGCCAATGGTCTGCCCGTGCCGCACCCCGGCCAGAATGTCCGCATGATCCTTCTCGATTTTTTGCCGTCCGCCGCGTCCGTAGCCCAGTTGGCGGCGATGCAGTTCGTGGTCGATCAGCGCAACGTCAACCGGCAATCCCGCCGGCAATCCGGAAAGGAAAGCGAGCAGAGCTTGCCCATGCGATTCCCCCGCCGTGAAGTATCGAAGCATAAATATCGAGTGTATCGGCCACAACCATTTCCGTCCAGCACGCTAGAAATGGGCACTGTCCTAATTTGAAAATGAGGACAGTCCAGAAAATGTAAGAACCAGGGTGCCCCAGGTTCGCCGTCCATACCTGGGTCTTGGGGTCTCTTGAAGTTTCTTGAGGTTTTATTCCTGAAAGTCCATCCGCAAGAAATAATTGCTTCCTCCCTGATAGACCTTCCAACTACTCCAGGGCCAGTCTTGCGGATAATTCACGAGCCCTCGCGATACCGGATTAGCGTGCATATATTCCAACTTCTCCTTTTTCTTTTCCGTGCTGTAGATATTGTTATTGTAGAAACGCGTTTGCCAGAAGGCTCGCGGGAAATTGTTCGAAGTCCGCGAAAGAGTTTATTTTTCCGAGTTCGTGAACAAAGAGCTCACGCGAATCTGCGGTCTGCAGTAAAGGCCTGCGTTCGTAACAGCTGAAGGTCACGAAGTGTAGATGGCCCTTGCCGTAGTAGCGTTTCAGGGCAATTGGCATTGGGCAAGCTCACAGGAAAAAGGCGACCCCAAGACCCAGGTATGAGGAATGAACCTGGGGCACCCGAGTAACCTAGGAAGCTCTGGCAATTGCACGAGCGTTAACATGCAGCGAACTTATTGCGGGAGGATCTGTACCTGCTCGAAGCCGAAGCCTTTGAGCATGCTGCCCAGTGTGTTGTACGCGTTCTGTTGCGCGGTTTTCAGAATACCATCCTGCAGCGCGCCTTGTTGCAACTGGCGCTCGGCTTCCTGGCGTACTTCACTTTCCAGATTGGGATCCGGCGAAGTGAACAGGCCGGTATCGCGGGAGTACACGCGAGTTTTGGCATTATCAATGCGCGTGCTGAAAACTTCCGCCGCGGGCAGGCGCAGGGAAATGGAGCGGCCGGTGACGGTAACATCGCCGGGCTGAACTTTGCCCAAGTCCACGCCGCCAACCACTTCACCATGCACCACCAGCAGCAGGCGGTCGCCCACCAAAAATTTCGGCAGGTAGGAACTATCGTGTTCGCCGGAAATAATTTTGTCCACGGTGTAGTCCACGGTTTCCAGGCGCTGCAGTTGCTGAATCTGGCGAACCACCGTGGGCTGATTTACATTGATGACCGTCGCGCCGCTGCGGCCTATGCCCAGCAAGCGCAACAAGCCCACGCCGGTGGAAAGCCACACCGCGGCGCCAATCACCAGCAGCGTGAGCAGGGCGCCGATCAGCAGGCTGAGCAGCCAATGATTCTTGCGCGGGCGCGCGACAATTTCGCGAACGCTTGGCTCAGTCGTATTCGGCTCCGGCGTCTTCGGTTCCGTCGTTGGTTCTGGAGTGGAAATCATGGCGAGGCCTCAGGTCAGGACATTAGGAGAGGGCGGATCGGGCTGAACTCATCGTATGCACATCGCCTGCCCAGCGCAATGGAAACCACGGGCGAGTGATGCCATGAGCTTTGCGCGAGGCCGTGCGTTCTTTGGCAATTCACGGACCTGCGAACGGCATTGCTCTCCAGCCTGCTTCGGGGTACTTTCTGTGCGCCAGCTAAATCAGCAAACGAGGTCAGCCCTTGCCACTTTCGGCCGTGGACGCGATTCATCCCGCTTTCGAGCACGCTCGCAAGCAACTTTTCCAGCCGTTTCGCTTTGGGCAATGGACGCGCCTGGCATTGGTGGGATTGCTGGCCGGCGAACTCGGCTCGACAGGCGGGTGCAATTTCAACTTTAATTATCCGTCGCTACCGCGCGATCGGGGAAGCGAAACCGACCAATGGCTGGCTTCCTGGAATTGGCCGGGTTTGCCCGGGCATCTGGAACAGCATCCCGGATTGCTGGCGGCGGCAATTGCATCTTTCCTTGTGCTTGGTTTTATCTTGCTGGTGCTTTTCCTGTACGTTGGCAGCGTGATGCGTTTTATTTTGTTCGACAGCATCATCGCGAAGGAATGCCACATCCGTTCCGGCTGGGCCCGGCGCAAGGCAGAAGGCTGGCGATTATTTGTCTGGCAGATTCTGTTGATGCTGGTCACCTTCGCGACGCTATTTGTTCTGGTGGTTATTCCGCTGGGCCTGGCCTTTGCGTTTGGCTGGCTGAA
>JAYVMO010000264.1:0-2343 GCA_043758915.1 Acidobacteriota bacterium
GGCCAAGACCGCGAACGCGTTTTCGACGTCTTCCGGCGCTGGGGATATTACGAAGCGACGCTTGATCCGCTTGGGGTTTTTGGGCCGCTGAAGCACCCCGATCTCGAAGGATCGTCAGGCGAAGCTGCCGACGAAGCGCGACGCATCTATTGTGGCAACGTCGGTGCCGAGTTCTTGCACCGGCCCGAGCCGGAGCGCCGCAGGTGGATCGCGGAACGCATCGAAGCTCCCGCGACCGAGTGCGACCAGCGGAAGATTCTCGATCGGCTGATTCGCGCCGATCTATTCGAGCAAGTTTTGCAGGCGCGTTACCTGGGCTCGAAACGGTTTTCTCTCGAAGGCGTCACCGCGCTCATTCCGCTCCTCGATGCCATGCTGGAAGTTGCCGGCGAGCATGGCGCGGTGGAATCCATCATGGCCATGAGCCATCGCGGGCGGCTGAACGTGATGGTGCATGCGGCTTGCAAGACGCCGCATGAAGTTGTCGCGGGATTCGAGGACGTCGATCCGCGTAGCGTGCTGGGGGCGGGCGACGTGAAGTATCACGTGGGCGCGACGGGCACTTACGTCACCAGCACGGGCAAGGAGATCGGCATTCACCTGGTTTCGAATCCGAGCCATCTGGAAGCCGTCGTTCCGGTGGCCGTGGGCCGCGCGCGCGCCAAACAAACGCGCTATGGGTTGCGCGGCGCGTACATCGACCGCTCACGCGAAATTCTGAAAAAAGTTGTCCCCATCGTGATGCACGGCGACGCGGCCTTTGCCGGGCAGGGCATCTGGGCGGAGACGCTCAATCTTGCCGACCTCCAGGCCTACACCGTTGGCGGCACGATTCACATCATCGTGAACAATTTAATCGGATTCACGACCCAGCCCGTGCAGGAACATTCTTCCCGGTTTGCCTCGGACATTGCCAAGCGCCAGTCCGTGCCGGTCTTTCACGTGAACGCCGAGGATCCCGATGCCGTGGTGCGCATCGGCACGCTGGCCGCGGAGTATCGCGCCAAGTTTGGTAGCGACGTCGTCGTGGACCTGATTGGTTATCGCCGCCACGGACACAGCGAAGTGGACGATCCCACGATTACGCAGCCGCTGCTCTACGAGCGCATCAAGAACCATCCGCCGCTGTGGAAGATCTATGCCGAACGCACCGGCATCGACGCCTCTGCCATCGCCGAGGCGGTGCGCAAGGAATACGAAGAAGAGCAGAGCAAAGCGCGCGAGCTGAAAAAGATCCCGCAACTGCGCACGCTGCCGGATTATTGGTCTGCTTATCAGCAGGGAAAATACGATCCTTCGCACGAAGTCGATACGGGCCTAAGCCTCGAAAAACTCGCGGAGATCACCGCCGGCCTGGTGCGCGTTCCCGAAGGCTTTCACGTTCACCCGAAAATTGCGAAGCTCCTCGAACAGCGCGCCGAGATGGGGCACGGCAAACGCGCCGTCGACTATGGCTTTGCCGAAGCGCTGGCGTTTGCCTCGCTGCTGCTCGAAGGCCATCCCATTCGGCTGACCGGCCAGGACACGCAGCGCGGCACTTTTAGTCAGCGCCACGCCGTGCTCATCGACACGCAAACGGAGCACAACTACCTGACGCTCTCGCATCTCTCCAAAGATCAAGCCTTTTGCGAAATTTATAATTCATCGCTGTCGGAAGCGGGCTGCCTGGGATTCGAATACGGCTTTAGTCGCGACTATCCCGAAGCGCTGGTGCTCTGGGAAGCGCAATTCGGCGATTTTGCCAACGGAGCGCAGGTCATCATCGACCAGTTCATCAGCGCCGGCGAAGACAAATGGAATCTGCCGTCCGGCTTGGTGATGCTGCTCCCGCACGGCTACGAGGGCCAAGGCCCCGAGCATTCCAGCGCGCGGTTGGAGCGCTTCCTGCAGCTCGCGGCCGAAGACAACATGCAGATTTGCCAGCCCTCGACGGCGGCGCAATACTTTCACATGCTGCGGCGCCAGGCGCGGCGCCCGTGGCGCAAGCCGCTGATCGTTTTCACGCCGAAGAGCATGCTGCGCCATCCCGAGGCCAGTTCGAATATTCAGGAATTCACGCGGCCGCACTTTCTGCCGCTGGTTTCCGACAAAGAAGTGCAAGACGCCAAGCGCATTCTGATTGCCAGCGGCAAAGTCGGCCATGAATTGCGCGCCGAGCGCCGCCGGCGCAAGGACACTAGCACGGCGATTTTTTTCCTCGATCAGCTCTATCCGCTGCCGCGCAAGGAAATCAGCGAGGCCATCGCCGAACATCCGCACGCGCGCGAAATCATTTGGGTGCAGGAAGAGCCGGCCAACATGGGCGCGCTGTTCTACGTTTTGCCCCGGCTGGAGCGCCTCGCG
>JAYVMO010000265.1:0-9597 GCA_043758915.1 Acidobacteriota bacterium
GCTCCGTAAATGCTGGTTTCTCCCTCGCGGCCGATCAATTCATAGAGGATGACAGGTTGGAGCTTTCCTTTGACGCGGATGAGATCGAGTTCGCGAAAGAGGAAGCCGTGGTCCTTTGTAGCCGCATAGGTCGTTTCGTTGACTAGGATGTGCGTTCCGTAGTCCTTGTTCAGCCCTTCGAGACGCGAAGAAAGATTTACGGTGTCGCCGAGTGCGGTGTAGCCGTAGCGAAGAGCGGAGCCCATGTTGCCGACGCTGGCCACACCGGTGTTTAAGCCGATGCCGATATCGAGATGCGGCTTGCCTTCAACCGCCCACTTTTTCTGCATTTCACGGACGCGCTGCATCATTTCCAGCGCGGAGGTGCAGCCCTTTACAGCATGCCCTTCCTCTTCGAAAGGGGCGCCCCAGAAGGCCATCACAGCGTCGCCGATGTACTTGTCGAGAGTGCCTTGGCTCTCGAAGACGAGGCGCGTCATGTCCGAAAGATATTGATTGAGAAAGAGGGCGAGTTCCTGGGCGTCAAGTTTTTCGGAAATGCTGGTGAATCCGCGGATGTCGCTGAACATCACCGTAATGTCGGTCTTGCGGGGCTCGACGAGCTGCGGATTCAGGAGCAGGCGGCGGATGACCTCCGGGCTGAGGTACTGGCCAAAGGCGGAACGCACGCGGCGTTTTTCTTTTTCTTCGACGAGGGCGCGGTACAAAGAAACGAGGAGCACGTTACCGGTCAACGTGAGTGCGGGAACGCTGAAATTCAGCCACCAGCCGTGGAGGAAGGCGGCGTAATCGACGGCGATGAGCGGGGCGAGGAGTGCCAGACCGAACCACATCCAGCGCGGAGTGACCAGGGCCATCCAAATCCCCAGAGGAATGCCGAAGATAAGGATGAGCAGCACATCGGTCAGCGCCTGCTTGGCTCCGCGCTTCAGAAAGCGATCATTCAGAATGTTGTCGATGACATTGGCGTGAATCTCGACCCCGGGGTAGGTGGTGCCACCAAAGGGTGTGGCGCGCAGGTCCCCGATGCCGGTGGCCGTCGCGCCAACGAGGACGATCTTGTCCCGAAACGTTCCCGGCTTGAAACTGCGGGAGACCACGTCGGCCATCGAATAGTGCCGGAAGGAGCCTGGCGGCCCCTGGTAGTTGATCATTATCTGACCGCGGCCATCTGGATGGATGCGGACATTCGGGCCGAGCTGAATTTCGTCAATACCCACTGCGCCATAAGTCAGTATGGTTTGCTCGGCTTTGATTCCAAGATAGGCGCGCGTGGTCATTACGTCGAGCGAAGCGTAGAGGTCCCAGTCGTCGAGATTCTGGGAGCGTCCGTAGGGCAAGATCATGGTCGCGCGGCGAATGACCCCGTCCGCGTCCGGCGGCATATTGAAGAAACCAACCCAAGAGCTATCGCCAGCCAGGGCGGTGGTTAACGGAGCGATATTGGCCTCGGCGCCTTTCGGAAGCAAACCCGCGCCGTTGAAATCCTCGATCAGCTGGATGCGGTCCTGCTTTTTGAATCCCTCGCGTTTGCCGAGCACCGTCGGAAAACCGAAGAATTCGAGTTCATGGGCATATTCGTCGAGAGTGGCGTCTGTAATTCCTCTGAGGTCTGCGTCCGTATAAAGGAAGAAGTTTCCGAGGATTACGGGTCCAAACCGGCGGATGGCATCCGCGAATTGCTTGTCCGCATCCGAGCCCTTGGCCAGGATCTCAATTTCAGCGGCGATCTGTGGGTCTACGGCTCCGCCGGCTTTTTTCCGCGCCTCCAGCTTATTCCACAAAGTATGGAGCGCGGCCGCGCTTGGATCTACTTCTGGCTTGCTGAAGGTGATGTCGAAACCCACTACTTTTGCGCCATCGTCGTGAAGCGCATCGAGCAACTCGGCGAAATGAGTCCGCGAGAACGGGAAACGTCCCAGTATCTCCTGCGAACGTTGATCGATGTCCACGATGACCACGCGGGGATCAGGATGGGTTGCCAGGCGAGCCCGGTAGCGAAAGCGCGTATCCAGAGTGTCCCATTCGAGGCGCTGGGCAAACTCCGAGAGCGGCGTCTTTTTTTCCTGAAGAAATACGAAGTAGTACAAAGACAGCGCGGAGACGGTGATGACCAGGCTCATGAGAAACGAGACGCGATGGTCCCACCAGGACTGCAGGAGTTCGTAGAGCCTGAAGCGGCTACGCAGCTTCCGTATTTTGAGCGAGGGAGAGGTGGCCATTACTTTTTACACTTGGCCGCGGCGAGCGAGGCCCCACATGGGAACCGGCAGGAAGCCGGAGAAGGGGATGTCACAGGCACGAGTTTTTATCGAATGCCGGAAAAGTGCAAGGACCTTGCAGTCTGCCATTGCCAACCAGTGACGAGAGCGCGGCAAATTTCTTTAAGATGCGCAGCTCTACTCCCGGAAAATAAAGTTGAGCCGGATGCCGCAGACTTCGATCAAATCGCCGTCGTTCAGGCGAACGGGTCCGGGAATGGGCGTACCGTTGACCGTTGGCATTTTGTCGCCGGGGCCGATGTAAAAGCCGTCATCGCGCTGATTGATCTGCGCCGCCATTTGTGGCTTGAACCAGCCCCTGATGCGGACAGTGGCCATGGAAGACTTGCCAATGATGGTGAGCTTGTTCGTCAGCATGTACTCTTTCTGGTCGGTCTTGCCGTGGAGGACGACAAGTGTCGGCACCTGGATGCGGCCGGCGGCAAACTGCGTCCGTTCGCCCATGGCGGCGGCCTGCTGCAGCATCTCCCGGCGCGCTTTGGTGTCCAGCACCATGGTTTCGTTAATGCGCGGGGCCGTGGCTTTGCGGCCGGATTCCCAGGGTACGGGCGCGTCGCCGGTGGCATCGACCTTGATGTAATGCTTGCCGACGTGGATGGAATCCCCGTCATGCAGCGTGGCGCGCTCGATGCGCAAGTCGTTGACAAACGTTCCGTTCAGGCTGTCCAGGTCTTCCACCACCAGGCGCCCGGCCTCAAAATAAACGCGCGCGTGGTGATTCGAGACCGCCAGGTTATCGACGGGCAAATCATTGTCCGGCGAGCGCCCAATGCTGACGGGCCGGCCGCCCACCGGGACCTCCTTCACCAGCCTGTCTTCGAACATCAAGCTCAGCTTCGGCATTTTACTTTCCTCCTGCGGAGCCGTTGCCGGCCGCTTTTCCCCGCGCCCCTCGGCGCAGCCACGAGAACCATCCATGGGATTCCGCTCCCGTGCGAACAATAACTACCGTGATGTTGTCGCCGCCGCCGCGTTCGTTGGCCAGGGCTACAAGTTTTTCGCCGGCTTTCTCCGGATCGGTTTCCGCTTGCAAGGTGCCGGCGATTTCCGGCTCGGTGACCATGCGCGTCAGACCATCGGAGCAAAGCAGCAGAATGTCGCGCGCGAAGAGCGGATGCTCTTCGGCGTCCACTTCGATTTCAGCTTGCGCCCCCAGAGCGCGGATGAGCACGCTTTGCATTTCGCTCTCTTCGGCTTCCGCGGCGGTCAGAATGCCGCGCCGAACCTGCTCGGCGACCAGCGAGTGATCGCTGGTGAGCTGCTGCAGTGTGCCGGTTCGCAGCAGATAGGCCCGGCTGTCGCCCACATGCGCGAGACTGAGCTTTGCGCCATTGATCCATGCCGCCGTGAGGGTGGCGCCCATGCCGTGTTGATCGGGATGCTCCTCGGCGGATTGAAAAATCTTTTTGTTGGCGAGATGAACGGCGCTGGAGAGGCGCTTCGTTTTCTCACTCCAGCCTGCTTGCATTTCCCCCCAAACGGGCGCTGCGGAATCGTTCTCCGCCTCGAGGCAATGCTTGACGACGGTTTCCACGGCCAGGGCGCTGGCGATCTCTCCGTGCGCTTCTCCGCCCATGCCGTCCGACAAGACGAAAAGATTCAGCGGCGCGACGATGCGATAGCAATCCTCGTTGTTGGCGCGGACGCGCCCCACGTCGGTTATCCCGCCACTGACAATGCGCACAAACTCTCCCATGCTGGATTGCGGCCCACACCCTGGCCGAAAAGTGCCATGGCAACCCTGTTCCCAAGCTAACAGACCCCCAGCGGGCGCGAAAGCCCGTGAACCCTACTGATTACTCGCTTTTTCGCCACCTACGGGCCGAGGGATCCGGGGCATCGTCGGGCTCCCTGCCTAACTTCGAGTCTAAGTTGGCCTTCCCGAAATAGACTATTTTCCATCCCGCCCGTGCCTCCGCCATCCGCTTCCGCTATACTTTTCTCCTGCGCGGAGAGCCCTGCCTCCGCGGCTTTGGGAACTATTTCCAGCCAACGCCATGGTCAAACCTCACAAGGCTCGATCTCGCAAGCCTGCCGCCGCCGCGCGGCTCACCCGCGAGCTCGAAGAGCTCCACCGCATCGGCATTGCGCTCTCGGAAACCCGGGACGTGGATCAGCTTCTGGCACTGATCCTCCAGAAAGCACGGGAAATCACCTGCGCCGATGCCGGGTCGCTTTATCTGATCGAGCACGAAGCGGATGCCTTGAATGGTTCTTCGGAAGCGCGCCGGTTGCGCTTCCGGCTCACGCAGAACGACAGTGCGCAGTTTCCCTTCAGCGAGCAGACCGTGCCGCTCACGGAAGCTTCAATGGCGGGATACTGCGCGTTGCACGGCGAGGTCGTCGAACTGGCCGATGCCTACCGCATCCCGAAGACAATGCCGTTTCAGTTCAATGCGTCGTTCGACGAACAGACGGGATACCGCACGCGATCGCTGGTGACCCTGCCGATGAAAAACGGGAAAGGCGAAGTGCTGGGTGTCCTGCAATTGATCAATTGCAAGCGCAGCCCGAAAGCGCGGCTGACGAATGCAGGCGCGGTTCGCCGGCACGTCCACGCGTTCCCGGAACGCGCAGTGCGCCTGGGGCTGTCGCTGGCGTCGCAGGCGGCGGTGGCCTACGAAAACTCGCGGCTCTATCGCGACATCGAAAATCTGTTCGATGGATTCGTGAACGCCGCAGTGCAGGCCATCGAGCAGCGCGACCCCACCACTTCCGGGCATTCCCAGCGCGTCTGCGAAATGACCGTGGCGCTGGCCGAGGCCGTGGACCGGGAACCGCGCGGTCCCTACGGAGATCTGCACTTTTCGCGGGAGCAGATGAAAGAGCTGCGTTACGCGGCGCTGCTGCACGACTTCGGCAAAGTGGGAGTGCGCGAGGAAGTGCTGGTTAAGGCGAAGAAATTGTATCCGCTGCAATTTTCTAGACTCTTTGACCGCTTCGATTACATCCGTCGCGATATCGAGGCGCGGACGGCGCAGCAGAAAGTGGAAGCGCTGCTCTCCATGCCGCGCAAAGAGGCGGAAGTCCGGCTGCGCGCACTGGATGAGGAAGCGCGGCGGATGATTGCCGAGCTGGAGCGCTACGGCGAATTCATCGCCAAGGCCAACGAGCCGACCATTCTGCCGGCCAGCGATTTCGGCATTTTGCGGGACATTGCGGAGAAGACTTATCACGATCCGCGCGGCGCGCAGCGGCCTTATCTCACTTCCGAGGAAGTGCGGTTTCTGTCCATCCCTCGCGGGAGTCTGGATCCCGGCGAACGCCAGCAGATCGAAAACCACGTGGTGAACAGCTTCAATTTCCTGACGCAGATTCCCTGGACGCAGGAATTCCGAGGCATCCCGGAGATTGCGCGCGCGCACCATGAAAAGCTGAACGGCAAGGGATATCCCAATGGCCTGACGGCGGCGGAGATTCCCATGCAAGCCAAGATGATGACCATTTGCGATATTTACGACGCTCTCTCGGCTTCGGATCGCCCTTACAAGCGCGCCGTTCCCACCGACCGCGCCATCGACATTCTCAAGCTCTGCGTGCGCGACGAGGAGATCGACCCCGAACTCTTTCGCGTTTTTCTCGATGCGCAGGTTTATCGCTTGGCAAACAAGTCCGCGCAGAACCCCCGCGGATAATTGGCGAGAAATCCTGAAGAAAATATTCCTCCACGTTCAATGCCCAGCATCGCTTTCATCGGCATGAGGTTCTCAACTACAATTCCACGCATGCGCCTGCGCCGGTTCCTACCAACGTTTGTTTTCGCCAGCGTTGCGTGCCACTGCACTCTGCTTCTCTCCTCTCCGCTAGGGGCGCAGCAGGCGCCTCCGGCGTCGGGAGCGCGCATCCTGATCCTGCCGCGGCGAGTCGTTTCGGGCGAGCGGGCCACGCTGGCCGTGCTGGATGTAAACGGGCGGCTGACTCCGGGAGTGACGGTAAATTTTTCGAATGGAGACCGCCTGACCACGGACGCCACGGGCCGCGCGCTGTTTGTCGCGCCGCTGAATTCCGGAGTGGTCTTTGGCACGATTGCAGGGCGCGCCGGTCGCGTGCCTGCCACGGTGATGACCCCAGCAGAGGCAGAGACCACGTCCATTGCAGTCACCTCCGCGCCGCGCGTCGCGTCGCTGAACGACCGCTTTGAAGTCTCCGGCCAGGGATTCTGCGGCGAAGCGGATGCCAATCAAGTGACCATCGGGGGACAAGCGGCGCTGGTACTTGCGTCTTCGCCGGTATCGCTGGCGATTCTTCCGCCTATGGAGTTGGCGGCTGGCCCACAGAGAGTGGAAATTACCTGCGCCAAGCGCGGTGCGGCGACATTCTCGATGACCTTTGTCGCGCTGAAATTGGAAGCGGATTCTTCGCCGCTGGCGCCGGCAGAGCATCGCACGCTGGCCGTGCACGTGCGGGGCACGCGCAGCAAGGTTAGGCTGGAGGCGCGCAATCTCGCGCCGGAGATCGCCGAGTTGACCGGAGGTCCAGTGGCGCGGCTATCCAGTTCCGGAGGCGCGGAGAACGTTGCCCGTTTCGAAATTGTCGGACGAAAGCGCGGCAGCTTTCTGATTTCGATACGCTTAGTGGCTACGGCTACCGCGCCTCGCCCCTGAAGCGGGCTGCCTGCGCTGACTTGGGCGTCGTAGTAATGCTAACGTAGAGATCCTTCGCTTCGCTCAGGATGACAGCCCATTCTCGTAGGTGCTGAACTTAGGCTCACTCACGTGGTGAGAAATCCCGGCTAAGCGTTTTTCTTGGCGATCGATTCGGCGGGAAGCGCCAGGGTGCCTTGCGCATTTTTCAACGATGCGCCGGCTGCACCCGCACCTACTGAGGCCGCCTCGGCCGAACCTGCGCCATCCGAGCCGGCGCCGAGCATGTTGCCCAGCGTGTATTCCGCTTTCTCCAATCGCTTTTCCGCTTCGCCATAACTCTGCTGCGCATTTTTCAGGTGCGTGCCCAGCTTTCCAAAGGGGTCGGCAACGTTTTCCAGTTGCTTCTGAAGCCCGGCGAGGCTGGCGTGAAGCTGCTTGGCATTTTCCTCAATCTGCATGCCTCGCAAACCCATCAAGATCACCTGCAGGTGCGCGTACAGGGTATTGGGAGAGACGGCGATCACATTCTTGCTGCGGCAATACTCATCCAGGGGCACAAGCTTGCTGTCCGCGGTCATCAGCAGTTCGTAGTAAACGTTTTCGCTGGGGACGAACATGAGAGCGATTTCCAGCGTGTCTTCGCCGGGGAGCAGATATTTCTTGGCGATGCTGTCGGCGTGGCCTTTGACGGCGGTCACGAAGGCGCGCCGCGCTTCTTCCACCTGGCTGGCGGCCGGTGCGGAGCCTGCTGCGCCCTGCTCGCTCATGCGGCGGAAGGCATCGAGGGGAAACTTCGAGTCGATAGGCAGCAATTTGTCGCGCAGAAAAATGACCGCATCGACCGTCTCACCGGTCGAAAATTTGTACTGCCGCTGGTAGCGTTCCTTGGGCAAGGCATCTTCCAGAAGGCGTTCGAGGGCCACTTCGCCGAGCGAGCCGCGGGATTTTGCTCCGCCGAGAATATTTTGCAAGGTTTGCGCGGTTTGCGACATCTGCTGCCCGGCCTGTTGGACGGCGCCAAGCTGCTGCTGAATCTGGCCGAGCGTTTCTCGGGAATTTTTCAGCTCTCCGGCCATGGCCGATTGCGATTGCGCGGCGATGGTGGCGGAGTCGGTGACGCCCTTTTGCAGCGCCCCGGTAACCCCTTCGAGGCTCTTGGCGACATTCTGGCCAAGCTGCCCGATCTGCTGGCTGAAATTCTGGGTTTGCCCGGCGAGCGTCTGCACATCGCGCTGCAATTGCTCCATGCGCGCGCGCGTCTCTTCTTCCTTCTTACGGCTCTGGGTGCTTTGTAGCAGGAACCACACCACCAGCAAAGCCACCACGATCACCACGGCGATTAGAACGGCGTTCATGCGTTCTCCAGGTCGTCCACGGGAAACGGTGCTCATACTTTACTCGCAATACCTTGCCGGTGAAAACTCCTGTACCACGCTCCTTTACAAATACCCGGGGCCTCGCTTGCGCGAGGCCCCGGTTGCAATTCGCGTTGCGTGATGTTCGTTAGAAGCTGAGCTTCAGCGCGAACTGGAACTGCCGCGCATCGTAGGAGGCAGTGGGCTGGCCCGCGGTGCAGGCTGCGCCGGCAGACGGGTCGCAGAGCGGGTTGACGGCGGCGATATTGGTGCGGTTGAAGAGGTTGAAAGCATCGGCAATGAGATCGAGCTTGAAGCGTTCGCCGAGAGGGACGCGCTTCGATACCCGCATGTTCCAAGTGAAGAAGCCTGACATGGTGAAGCGGTTGCGGCCCAGCGTGCCGTTACAGCCAAGGGGTGGCGTAACCCCAGGGACCAGAGTCGTAAACGGATTTCCATTGTTGTCCAGGCACTGACTGGCGTTCCCAAACGTCACCCCGGGAATGAAGGGAGAGGAGGTACCGCCGCCCACCGAAGGCCGATCCTGAGACGCGCCCAAGTCGAGCCGGGTATCCCTTGCGGTGATGATGTTGAACGGCCGGCCCGAAGCCAACTCAACAATGGGAGAAAGAGTGAAATCGCCCATGAAATGCTTAAAGAAACCGTCGCCAGATTTGGCGCTGCCGCTTTGGAAAACGGCGCTGGTAACCCAGCGGTGGCGCTGGTCATTCACCGAATTGGCGCGCTCCAGATGTGGAAATCGGCTGTCCTGGGGCTCGAGGGGAGATTGCAGGTCCGTCGAGTCATCAATGGAATGCGCCCAGGTGTAGCTCGAAAGCATTTCAAAGCCTTTCGAGAATCGCTTGGAGAGGTTCACCGTCAACCCGTGATAATAGGAGTTTCCGATCGAGAGCTGCGCATCCACGCTGTTGAACGGCACCGGTATGGGCACTCCGGCAGCATTCTTGAACCCGCCCGGGTAGCACTTTTGCGGCGCTCCTGCCCCGAAGAATCCTGCCGGAAAACAGGAAGCCTGCGCCGCACCTGCCAGGAGCGGATAAAGTGCAGGTCCAGGGCCGGCGAAGGACGGATTAGGTCCCGACGGGCGGAAGAAGTTGAAAGCCCCCGCCGTGGCCAGCGGCGTACCATTCAGAATTGCCAGTGGGCCGGGGCAGCCGCCTAGCGTTCCGAGGACGCCAGCCAGACCGGGAGCCGGAGTAAAGGTGCAGCCGTTGGCTGTCGTAACCGTTGAACCGGGGACGGCAGTGAAGGCGGCTCGGGGCGAGATCGAGATTGGCGTCTCGGTAGTGACCATCGCCGAGCTAGTGCTTAGTGACGTAAATCAGAGTAATGTTTTGCGGGGTGTACCGAGTG
>JAYVMO010000266.1:0-3696 GCA_043758915.1 Acidobacteriota bacterium
TGCTGGGACTTGGCATGGCCGTGCTGCTGGCATGGCGTCTCGGCGCTTTGCTTGCGCCGGTGCAAGCACTCGCGGACTTTTCCGAACGGTTCGCCGCGGGCGATCCGCGGGCGCGTGCCGAAGTGCAGTCGAGCGACGAACTTGGTTATATCGCCGACAACCTGAACCGCGCGGTGGCTAAGGTGTCCAAGGCTACGAGCAATCAGGATGCAAACGACGCTTTGCAGCGCAGCATCACAGAGCTGCTCTCGGTCATCAACCAGGTGGCGCGCGGGGATCTTTCGTTGCGCGGAAAAGTATCGAACGACGCCCTCGGAAACGTGGCGGACTCCATCAACTACATGCTCGACAATTTTACGAAGGTACTCGAGCGCGTACGTAAAGCAGCTATGGAAGTGACCGCGTGCTCGAACAACATTCTGGTGGCCGCGGACGAGATGCAGGCGGGCGCCACGCAGCAAGACCAGGAAATTACCAACACGTCGAGCGCCGTGGAAGAACTGACGGTGTCGATGAAGCAGGTATCCAACAACGCGGAAGCCAGCGCCGAAGCGGCGCGCCGTGCGCTGGACGCGGCGGAACAGGGTAACCGCGCGGTGCGCGACACGCTCGAGGGCATGCAGCGGATTCGCGCATCCGTGCAAGCAACGGCCAAGAAGATCAAGTCGCTCGGCGACCGTTCGCTGGAAATTTCGGAAATCATCAACGTCATCAACGACATCACCGAGCAAACCAACTTGCTGGCGCTGAACGCGGCCATTGAAGCGGCGCGCGCCGGTGAAGCGGGACGAGGCTTCGCGGTGGTCGCCGACGAAGTTCGCAAGCTCGCCGAACACAGCCGCAGCGCGACGAAAGACATCGCCGCACTCATCAAGGCCATTCAGGCGGAGACGAACGAAGCCGTGGTGGTGATGGAAGAAGGCACGAAGGAGGTGGAGAGCGGGGCGACGCTTGCCGATCAGGCGGGGCGCGCGCTGGATGCCATTTCCAACGTGGTGCGTCAATCGGCGGAATTGGTGCAAGAAATCTCGCTGGCGTCCAAACAACAGGTGCGCGGCACGGAAGGTGTTGCCCATGCCATGCAGATTATCTCGAGCATCACGCGGCAAACTTCGCAGGGAACACGGGGTACGGTTGCCACGGTGAGCCAGCTCGTGAAGCTGTCGGATCAATTGAACGAAGCGCTGGCACAGTTCCGTGCGAACTCGAAATCCAGCAGCAACGTTTCCGAAGAATTCGAGCGGCCCGTCCCGGCTGGCGCTCTGCGGTAAGCGGTAACTCCCAGCTCCGGAGGAATGCGGGCGCCGGAGGAGAGTTCCGATAGCGTGAAAACCATGAGCGAACGCCAGGGACCGGCGGCTGGTCTAAGCGAACACGAATTGAGCGAGATCCGCATGCTGATCGAAGAGCGGACAGGGATTTGCTTCGATGAATCGCGAGAGCGGTTTTTCTCGGCGCGCGTTCGCGAACACCTGCGCTCCAAGGGCTTCGCGCATGGCACGGAGTTAGTGCGGGCGGTGCGCAAGAGCAACCTGGAGTATGAAGCTTTGCTGGAGCGCCTGCTAACGCAGGAGACGAGTTTTTTTCGCTACCCGGCGGTTTACGAGACGTTCGAAAAGCGCATCCTTCCCGAGTTGCACGTAAAAAAGTTCTGGAAGAATCCGCGCACGCTGCGCATCTGGAGCGCGGGCTGTTCGACCGGGGAAGAGCCTTATTCGATCGCCATCACCATCGCGGACTCGCTTTCCTTTGCGGATGCGTGGAATGTCGAAATCCTCGCGACGGACGTGGGACGCCAGGCACTCAAACATGCGGAGCGAGGCGTGTATGCGGGGCGGAGTCTTGCCGCCGTGAGCGAAAAGCAGCTCGCCGCGCACTTTGAGGGAGTTGATGGCGGGCAAAAACTAAAACCACGGCTGCGCAAGATGGTCACATTCGCGCAGATGAATCTTGCTTCGGCGGTGTACGTCGGGCGCATGGACCTGATTTTCTGCATGAACGTACTGATTTATTTTTCTGAAGAACGCCGCCGCGTGCTGGTGCAGCGGTTTTACGACACACTGGAGCCGGGCGGATATCTGTTCCTCGGGCATTCCGAATCGATATCGAAAATGCCGGTGAAATTCCAGGCCATCGTGCTGAATGATTGCATCCTGTATCGCAAGCCGACCGCGGAGGAATTGCAAAAGCCGGAACTCGTGACGGAGGGACGCGCGTGAGCACCCCGAACGGCGAAGCCATCGAAATGTTTCTCCAGGAAGCTTCAGAGCAACTACAGTATTTGCGTGAGTACGTGAGCATTCTGCAGGAAATCGAGCCGCACCGGGAAGACCAGGAGCGGCTGTACATTGCGGCGCACACCTTAAGCGGCACTTCCGCCAGTTACGGCTTTCCGCGCTTTTCGGAAATTGCTGGAAAGCTGGCGCATGTCTTTCAGTACGCGCTCAACGCCACACTGGGAGATGATTTGCACGGCCCGCTCACGGAATTTCTCTCCGATGGGATTTCCTTGATGGAAAGCTGCCTTTTGGAGATCAGCGATACCGGCCAGGAGAATCTCGAAGACATCGCCGCATTCAAGGAGCGCTACCGCTTTGCATTCCCCACGGAACCGCCGCCGCTGAATTATCCCCAGTCGAAAACGTATGCGGAAGCGCAGGCTAATTCGGAGCGCAAAACCGCGGTGGCCGCGGCCACCGGTTCGTATTTTGACGCGTTGCCGATTGACGATGACGTCGCCAGCGAGATTCTGGAGTTTTTTCAACCGGAAGCCGAGGAGCACCTGCAGATTGTCAGTGATTGCCTGATCTCCCTGGAGGGCAACAACAATCCAGAGGAGATCAATAAACTTTTCCGCGCCATCCACACCGTGAAAGGATCGGCCGCGCAAGTGGGCCTAAAGCGGCTGGGCGCGATCGCCCATCGCGTCGAGGATATGATCGGGCGTTTGCGCGACGGAGAGATCGAACCATCGCCGGCGGTCGTGGATCTATGCCTGGAGTCCGTCGACGTATTGAAGAAAACATTGCACCGGCAATGGGCCGACGATTCCGAATTCCGGACCGAGGTCGATTCCCTGCTCGGGCGCATCGCGGAATTTGCGCCGCTCGACCTGGAAGAAGCGGAAACCTTTGCCGGGGCAGCTGGCGAGGCCGGAGCCCCCGCAGAGTGGGCCGGGGAGAGCAGCCAGCAATTGCCCGTCGCGCAGCGAAAAACTGCGAAACAGCCAGCGGCAGCCGGCGCAACGGTCAAATCCGTACGCATTGCCCTGGAGCGTCTGGACCGCATGATGAACACCGTGGGCGAGCTGGTCATCAACCGCACGCGCATGGTGGGGCGCATCTCGGAGCTGGAGAAGCTGGTAGACACGCTGAGTTTTTCGAAGGAGCGGCTGCAAGGCAAGGTCGCGGAGTTTCAGGACAAGCATGAATTCAACCGCGTCAGCTTGTCGCGCGCGCCCGGCCAATGGACCGCGGCCACGACGCCGAAGATCCTTTCGAGTGCCGCCGCGGGGGATACTTCCTTTTGGTCCGAATTCAGCGAACTGGAGATGGACCGCTACGACGACTTCAATATTCTTTCGCGCTCGATGGCGGAAATCTCCGCGGACGTAAACGAAGTTCTCGGGCAATTGCAAGGCTATATCGGACGAGTGGAAGGAGATATCGACGAGTTCACCAAACTGGCGCACCACCT
>JAYVMO010000267.1:0-4773 GCA_043758915.1 Acidobacteriota bacterium
CTTGTGGCCATCTCGCTGCATCCGGAACTTGCGAAGGGTTCCGATATCGCAAAAAGTGAGTTTGTCATTCCGCCGCTGTATCTTTTTCTGGCCAGCTTCGTGGGCTTCGTCTATTGGTTTGTCTGCGTCTATCAGATCCACGTGGTGCTGGCGCGCGTACCTGGATGGAAGCATCCGATTTCGGCGGCGCGTGCCGTGGGTTTTCATTTCATACCCGTGTATTTCCTCTACTGGATGTTCAAATGGCCGCAGGAGATTGCGCGGTTCGTGAACGGACGCTTGCGGCGCACGGTGATGAAACCCGTGGCCATCGGCGTAGCCGTGCTCCTGGCGCTGGTGATGCGCCTGCTCGATCCCGGCTTCGGCTTGATCCTGTTGTTCATGCCGTTGTCGTATGTGACGAGGTGTGTCGAGTACGCGCTGGCTGAACCCCCCGCTTCAGCGCATAATTTCCCGGCGTCACTGGAATGAATCGTACTTAGGAGAAGAGCATGCATCGTCAAAGGTGTTGGATCGTGTTGCTGTGCTGCATGGCGGGATTTGTTCCGCTGGGGCATGCGCAAGGAGTGGATCAAACGAGGAAGCAGGCGCGGGAGATTTTCAAGCAGCTCATTGAGATCAACACGACGGACTCCGTGGGCAACGTGACGGCCGCGGCGGAAGCCATGGCCAAGCGGCTGCGCGAAGCCGGGTTCGCCGAGAAGGACGTCATCGTCGCCGGACCCAATGAGCGCAAGAAAAACCTCGTCGTGCGCCTGCACGGAAGCGGCCAGCGCAAGCCGATTCTCTTCATCGGGCACCTCGACGTCGTGGAAGCGAAGCGCGAGGATTGGACTACCGATCCCTTCCAATTTGTCGAAAAAGACGGCTTCTTCTACGGCCGCGGCACCGAGGACATGAAGGAAGGCGACGCCATCCTGGTGCTGAATTTTATCCGGCTGAAGAAGGCAGGCTTCGTGCCCGACCGCGATTTGATCCTCGCGCTGACCGCCGATGAGGAAGGCGGCGATTTCAACGGCATCGACTGGCTTCTCAAGCAGCACCGCGATTGGATCGACGCCGAATATTGCGTCAATCTGGACGCCGGCGAATTCGAAAGGCGGAAGGACAAGCGCGTGCTGGCGGGCCTTCAGGCCAGCGAAAAAGTTTACGCCGACTTTCAATTCGAATCGCTCAATGCGGGAGGCCACAGCTCCGTTCCCAGCCCGGACAACGCGATCTATCATCTCGCGGGAGCCCTCAGCAGGCTGCAAGCGTTTTCGTTTCCCGTGGAGAGCAGCGAGATCACGCGAAATTATTTCGAACGCTTTGCGGCGCTGACCTCGGGTCAAACGGCCGCGGACATGAAGGCCGCGGCTCAGCAACCGCCCGATACGGCGGCCATCGAGCGGCTCTCCACAAATCCCTACTACAACGCTCTTCTGCATACGACCTGCGTGGCTACGCTGCTCTCCGGAGGCCACGCGCCAAACGCGCTGCCGCAAACCGCGCGCGCCAACGTGAATTGCCGGATCTTTCCCGGCGAGGACCCGGAAGAGGTGCGCAAAACGCTGGAACGCGTGGCTGACGACCCCAAAGTGACGGTCACCCTCGTGCCGGAAAAAACCGCCGACGGACAATTAATCCCCTTGGTAACCGTTCCGCCTTCTCCGCTGCTTCCCGAGCTGACCGCTGCAATGAAGAAGACCCTCGGCGCGATGTGGCCGGGAGTTCCGCTGGTGGCCACGATGTCCACCGGCGCCAGCGACGGAAAATTCACGCGCATCGCGGGAATTCCGACGTACGGCATCTCCTGCATGTTTTTCGATATGGATGACAGCCGCGCTCACGGCAAAGACGAGCGCGTGGGCGTGCAGGACTTCTACGATGGCGTGGAATTCAACTACAAACTGATCAAACAGCTTTCCTCGCCCCACTGACCGGCGCGCCGTTTGAAAAACCAGCTCAAGAAAAAAGGCCCGGAGAAGTTATCCTCTCCGGGCCGAATTGTTGTTGATGACGAAGCCGAATCTTAGGGCTTGGATGCGCCGTCTGGTTTCGAGCCTACCGGTGAAGGATCGGCCGGTGTAGTGGCGCTCGCCGCGATCGGTTTCGCAGCTTCGGCGCCATAGCGGACCAGATAAGGCATGAACGGGGTGACTTCAAAGGGCATCTTCTCGCGTTCGGCGACCGTGCCCACGGGCTTGCTCTTGATGAGTTCGAGCTGGTCGTTCCAGGGATCGATCTTCACGCGTCCGCCGATCGGCAGCGCCGCGATCATCTGGGGATTCTGCTTCTGGTCCACAGGCGTGGTGGACTTCAAATCGCCGATCACAGGCACGCGGTTGCCGAGGTGCGGGCTGACCAGATTCGGAATTTCCTTCGCTCGCGTATCAAGCGCGGCGAGGAACAAGCCGGCATTGCCGAGCTGGTTTTTGTACGGCGAATTGTTGAGCAACTGGATGGCTTTGGCGTTGGCGGCCGCTTCTTCGTCCTTGGTGCGCGCGAAACCGAAGTGGCGGAAGGTCTCCTTGTCGTCGATAAGCAACTGGTCGAAGAAAGCGTAGCTGGAATCGAGGCGGTGGCCGAGCACGATGTGGCTGAGCTCGTGAGCAATCATGGTCGCGAGGCTGGCCTCATCCGGCAAAACGTCGATCAATCCGCGGCTGAGCACGATGGTATGGCCAACCGTGTAGGATTCCAGCGTGGTGGTCATCATCACGCGGCAGCGCACGTCGGGTTGGACGTCGATATTGTTGGTGACTTCCAGGTTGTTGACCACCGTATCGAGGACTTTGTCCACTTCACCCTGCGGCGCGATCAAGCCGATGCGCTCGAGCCGGTCGATGACGTTATCCTCCGCCTGGCGATCCCAGGAGCGCTGAGCCTGCACGGGAGAAAGATCGTTGGCCGTCTTGGTATCGTCCTGAACCGGTGTTTCCACCAGAATCTTGCTAAGCTCTTGTTCTTGCGCGGAGTGGCCGAGGTTGTAACCCCATAGGCGTGTTTGCGCCTTGAAATCGAGTTTCTTGGTCAGCGCGTAGTGCAGATCCTTTTCTTCGCTGTAGACGAACGCCGGGAGCCACAGGCCGGGTTGCACGTTGGCGCGCCAGCTATCGAAATGGAAATAGAAGCTGGAGTGGCCGCCTCCGCCGTAGGAGCCGTTGAAGCGCACCACGTTGTAGCCCTGATCTTCCACCCAAATGCGCCCGAGGAAGCGTCCCTTGCCGGATTTCGCGAGCGGGGTGACGTCGAACACCAGGGTGCGCACTTCGCCGAGGAATTCGCGGCGCACGTAGTCAAATTTGTAGTGCTGTTTGTCGAAGCCGTTGGTGTCGATAAAAATCATCTGCAGGAAGCCGTCCGGAAGGAATTGCATGGCGAAAGAAAAGAAGTTTCCGATGCCCGTGAAAATCTTCTTTCCCTTGGTCGCGGTGTCGGTGAGGGAGACCAGTGCAACGCCCTTGGAGAAATCCGCGCGGCCGAGAAAGTATTTGTCGCCGGCGGGAACGTAGCCGAGATCCTTGTCGGGCTTGAGGTTTTGGATGTAGGTCTCGACCAGTGGCGAGTACTGCTTGATTTGGCCATCCAAGCGGGTTTCATTGGCGATGACGCGGTCGATGACCTGATCCATGGTCCGCGGTTGATCGGCCGGCCGGGGCGTCGCTGCTGCGGCGAGGCTTCCCAGCCCGCTCCATGCGAGCACCAGAATCATCGCCCGCATCGCGGCCGTGCTTCCCGTCGTCCGCTTTGCGGGCAGGCTCCCAAGTATTGCTTGCTTGCGCATTTTCTCTTCTCCCCCTCAGTAGGCCAGGCGGAATTCAATCCGCACGCGGGCCGGAAAATCCACCGGCTGGCCATCGCGTTTTGCCGGTTTGAACTTGATCTGTTGTGCCGCGCGGATGGCCGCTTCATCGAGGCCGTGGCCCAGTCCGCTGACGACGCGGATCACTTGCACCGTGCCACTGCTAAGGAACACTATCTCCAGTACGACGTCGCCTTCAATCTTGAGATTACGCCCTTCGGCGGTGTACTCAGGCCTGGGCTTGTCCAGGATGTCAACAGTCGTGGGCGCGCCGTCGTTCGACGCGGCCTTCTTTTTTGGTGCATCGGCGGCCACAGTCTGATCGCCGAAGCCGCTTGATTGCACGCTCCCGCGCTTCCCGCCGCCGGGAGGCGGATTCGCGGTGCCGTTGCCGAAGCCGGTGCTAGCCACGGTGCCGCGCACACCTTTGTCGCCGCCCGTGCCATTACCGTAGCCTGGCCCGCCAGGCAGCGCTGGAGAACCCAGACGGTTCACGTTGGTGGCCTTGTTGGGATCGCCCTTGCCCGGCACTCCGTTGGGATCGCCAAACCCGCCCGTTTGTACCTTGTTCACGGGAAGATTCACGGTCGCTGGAGCGGCGCTTCCGGAACTCATGTTGTTCATCTTGACGTCGGCCTTGGGGCGCTTTGGCTGACTCGTAATGGTGTCGATCTTCGCTTCCTCAAATTTTGGCGTGAGGTCCGGCGCTTTGGCTTCCACCACCCGCACCTTGGGTTGAACCGCTTTGGGCGTAATGAAAACGTGCGGCTGTTTCGGATTCAGTTTCACGGGCTCGATCACCGCGGGTTTCGGAGGCGGCGGCGTCACCTTGGGCTTGATTTTCGGAGGAGGCGGAGCCACGGCAATTTCGGTGACCGGCTGGGCCAGTTCGACGATCGAGTAGTTCAAGACAGTCTTGATCTTCTCCGGATAGAACAGCGGGATCATCACCACAAAAGTGACGATGGAGATCTGCGCGATGGCGCTCA
>JAYVMO010000268.1:0-4698 GCA_043758915.1 Acidobacteriota bacterium
ATCGTGTGCACCCCGAAATTTATTACCTCGCGCCTGGTGTCAGGCCTGCCCAACGATCAGCAACAAGCCATGCGGCGGATGCGCTATGCTCCCGTGCCCATGGTCAACATGATTTTCGATAAGCCGGTGTACCGGCGCGGTTACGACAACTGGTGCCCGGGAAATTCTTTCACCGATTTCATCGTAGCGGACTGGACCGTGCGCAACGATCCCGGCTACCAACCGAAGTACAACATCCTCACCTTCTACACTCCGCGGCCGGAGCCCGAACGCGCAATATTTCTGCAGGAAGACGATTGCAGGGCGTTCGCAGCGCGGGTGCTGAAAGATTTTCAAAAATGTTTACCCGAATTCAATGTCGATCCCGTCGAAATTCGTATTTATCGCCGCGGCCATCCTATGATGATGGCGGTGCCCGGGCAATTCACGGTGAACCGCATGATCGCTTCGCGGCCCATGGAACGGTTGTTTTTCGGCAATTCTGATTCCGGCGGCCCGGAATCGCTTTCCACCGAAGCGGTTCGCATTTCGCGCGCTGCGGCGGAATGGGCCAATCTGGTGCTGGATGGCACGCCCGGCGCATCCGAAGTGGCCCGCAAAGCACTCGCCGAAGGTTATTTTTAGAATTTTTGCCGCGACTGCGTTGGTCTTGACTTCCCTGCCCGCGCAAAGACTGGGCTGGAAAGACCGCGGCGTAATCCGGGAAGGAGCATTCGCGGACCTGGTGCTCTTCAATCCGGACACGGTAATCGATCGCTCCACGTTTGCAAACCCGCACCTGCTGGCCACCGGGATCGAAAAAGTGTTCGTAAATGGAGTGCTGGTGTGGAATGGGAACAAAGCCACGGGAGAACGCCCGGGATTTGTGCTCGGTCGCGGCGGAGTAGTGAGCCAACTGTTAAATTAACAGCCTGAATCAGCCCAAAAACCGGCAGATTCTCATGCGCCCTGCGCAAACCTGATGTAGGATATTAGCCTCGCCCATGAGCACGACGCCCACCGCCATCGCAACTACCGACGAAGCTTCGCCGTTCCAGAGGATGCGCGATTTCTGCGGCGCCGCAGTGTTTCTGGGATCTCAACGCTTTCCCCGGCTGCTGCAATTTCACCGTAATGAGAGGTCCTGGTCGCTCTTTCGCGTGTTGCTCGGACTTCTGGGAGCGGCTCTGGTCGTCCTGCCGCTAAGCCTGTGGACCGGCTGGGTTACTGCGTTGTTTGGAATGCTGATGTTTATCGCTGCGATTCTGCTGCCTCCCGCGGCCATGGAATCGGACACCGACCAGCGGGCCCGCGAGTTGGGCGCCCGCACCGTGGTCAGTGGCGGCGAATACCAGCCGGGTAATGCACCTGCAGCCCGCGTACAGCTATTTATTTCTCCCGGCCATGTGTGGGCGATTGACAAGCATCTTGAACCCCTTGTGGTGATTCCCACGCCGGCGATTTCTTCCCTGCGCGTGGAAGCGGAAGAAGATCGCTGGCTGCTGCAGATTCGCTGGGATGACCACACCGCCGAATTTGCCTTTGACGGTTTTTTCGCGGAACGCCTGGCCTCGCTCGCGGAACAATCCATTCGAGCCGCGCTGCCCGAGCCACAAATGCATGACAGCGTGATGCGACGTGCCGCGGGAAATTAGTTTTTGCCAAGGAAACAGGTTTCCGGGAAAATAGGTGGCGGCGGAAATCTGTGTCAAACTAAGGCATGGCTCGAGGATGGGAAAGCAAAGATGTGGAATCCCAGGTGGAAGCGAAAACAACCGTGAGTGATCGCAACAACAACGGCCAGAAAACCGCTGAGCAGCTCAGCACGGAAAGTGAAATACGTGGATTGCAACTTTCGCGCACTCGAATCGTGAACGACCTGGAAACCGCCACCAATCCTCACTACCGCAAATCTTTGGAAGCAGCCCTCTCCCACCTCGATGAAAAAATCGCGAAATTGAAGTAAGTTTCAGTTTCTTGAGCGGTTTCGTGATTGGACTACTGCTGATTTTTCCCGCGGCAATCAATCCGTAAAAACTACACCGACAGCCGTCGTTCCAATTTCCACCCCGGCCTCAATGCGCACCACGTAGCCGCGCAGGCGCATGGCCTGAACCCCGTCCGCGCCCGGTGTTTCCATGGTGACCTGCAGTTCCGATTGCATGCGCGGGCTGTGCCGCAACGAAATTAGCGCTCCCTGCAGAGACAAGTCGCGCACATAAGTATCTTCCTCAAACTTTTGTCCTTCTGCCGTTACTCCACTGACCGCCGCGCGGAATTGTGCTTCGCGGCGCAGGCCAGTGCGTGATCCCGGCATGTGCGCCTGAACCGGTTCGTTCGCCGCCCCCAGCGTAATTACCATGCCTTCGCTGGCCGCGTACACGGAATCGTATTCATTACGCGCCTGCCCGAGAATGTCATCCACCCGGCGATCCGTGGAATCCGGATCGTGGTGAAACAGAACCAGGGTCTTGGCATTCACTTCGCGCGCAATGTCGACGCCCTGCTTCCAGGAAGAGTGGCCCCAGCCTTTGCGATTGCTCGCCAGTTGAGCGGGAGTGAACTGCGCGTCATTGATGAAAATATCGGCTCCTGCGGCCAGCTCCCGCAGGCTCTTGTCCAACGCTGGGTCGCCCGGTTCGTTGTCCGTCGCATACGCCACGGTTCCCGCCGCTGTTTCGATACGAAAACCCAGGCAGCCCTGCGGGTGATTCAGCCATTTCGCAGTGACCTTGTTGCTGCCAATCATGAAGCTCTCCCCGCCATCGACCTCGCGGAACTTTCGCCGCGCGCACATGGCGGAAAAATCCACGGGGAAATACGGTAGCGCCATCTGGGTTTCAAAAACCTGGCGCAGCGAATCGCGGCCCAGAAATTTGGAACGGAAGCTGTAAAACTGGAATTGATTTTTTTCCACGTATAACGGGGAGAAAAACGGCAAGCCCTGAATGTGGTCCCAATGATAGTGGGTCACAAAAATGTGCGTTTCGGCGGGGATCACTTCATCGGGATTTCCCCATCGGCTGCCCAGCATGCGCAACCCGGTTCCACAATCCAGAATGATCTGCGTGCCATCCGGTGCCACCAATTCCAGGCAGGGAGTATTGCCGCCATAACGCCAAGTTGTGGGATCGACGGTAGGCGTGGAGCCGCGCACGCCCCAGAAACTTAGTTTGGCGATGGGATTGGTCATTATAGCTCAGCACTTCTGCCGGGGATTATTCCCGCCATGCATTTGGCCGCAGTAATCCGACTGTTTCGATAGTGGCAGCCGCCCGGGGGAGCGTCAACGAATTCACTTGCCGTTGGTGTCATACTTTCCAATAACAAACTGCCCGAGTTAGCATTCCGACTCTCTGGATGTCCGGTAGTAAATTCGTACAATAGACCGCGTTACAATGGGAAACGTGCATACGCACTATCAAGAATCCGCAACTGGCCACAGCCCTGGCCATGGACACAGTCATAGCCACGGGCACAGCCATAGTCATGGACACAGCCACTCGCATCCCGCGATGAGTCCATCGGTGTTGGCTTGGGCCATGCTGGCCACTCTCGGCCTGGTGGTTGCCGAGGTGTTTGGCGGAGTCCTGGGTCACTCTGTCGCTCTGCTCAACGACGCGGTGCACAACCTTTCCGACGTGCCTGCTTTAGGGATTTCCTGGGTGGCCATGCGCTGGGCGCAGCGTCCCGC
Organism: Acidobacteriota bacterium; assembly: GCA_043758915.1. Lineage (GTDB taxonomy): Bacteria > Acidobacteriota > Terriglobia > Acidiferrales > UBA7541 > Acidiferrum. The sequence continues at coordinate 3,674 of JAYVMO010000268.1, forward strand.
GGACGACGATCGCACTTATGGCTATCACCGCGCTGGAACGCTGGCCGCATTTACCAATGCCGTGGTGCTGGTGCTGCTCTCTGGTTGGCTGGGTTACGAGGCTATCGAGCGCCTGCGCTCTCCGGTGGCAGTTGTAGAAAGCTGGATGATCTGGACATCCATAGCGGCGTTGCTGGTGAACGGCGGTATCACGCTTGCGTTGATCAAAGGCCATTCGGACTTAAATCTGCGCAGCATCCTGGTTCACAATTTTGGAGATGCACTTTCCAACATTGCGATTATCGTTGGCGCGGTAATCATGCATTACACCGGGGCTTCCTGGATTGATCCCTTGCTTGGCTTGGCCATCGGTTTATTGGTGTTGTATTCCTCCATCGGCATTTTGCGTGAATCCTCACACATACTTTTGGAGGGCCGGCCGAAGGGCACGCGAGTGGAAGAAGTGGCGCGTGCGATTCTAAGCGTTGGCCAAGTAATGGAAGTGCACGACATTCACATCTGGTCGCTGGGCGGGGCGCACAACGCCATGAGTTGCCACGCGCGTATTCCCGATATGCACATGGACAGTTGCGAAGATATCCTGACCGCCATTCAGAAAAAAATGGCCGAAGAATACGGAATCGAGCACATCACCGTACAACTGGAACGCGCGGGATTGCCTGCCACATCGGGCTACGTAATGCCCGAACCATTACGCAAACCCTGAAACGAAATTTTAGGGATTAAAGAGCAGGTGTGGTTAGCGTCTGGCCGCTTTGCTCGTTGAATTGCTGCGTGGCTTTCAAATCCAGACTATCGAGCAGCGCCAATTTCCGCAGCCCGTCTCGAGTAATGTATTGCAGCTTGCCATCCGTCCAGGAGTAAGCCACCGCAAAAAACACCGTGCCGTCGCGGCGAACAAAAACGTACTCCGGGATATTTGCGGACGCTGGCGCGGAATTGGAGTGCGGGCGCATCCGGCTGCTCGCCGGTTCCGCTTCGCGCGGATTCGTAATTTCATTCACGTCCTGATTGGCGGGCTCCCC
>JAYVMO010000269.1:0-1622 GCA_043758915.1 Acidobacteriota bacterium
CCAAGACCCGTGAGACAACTTCTTCATCGCTCAGCCCTTCCTGTTTGGCGGCCTTCACCGCAGCTGTATCGGCCATCTGCACGCCCCTGTCTAGATGGATGAAACAACAGGAAAGGTGGAGTGGTTATCTGATCCCCGCGGCATTGGGCAGCCACATTTGCAGCGGCAATTTAGTGATGAATCGTAGGTGAAAAAGCGGCGGCAATAAAGGGGACAGAACCCCCGTTCAAATCAGACCGGCTGGCGGGAGGACCGCACGAAATCGCGCAGAACGGTAACATTGGGCCCGTAGGCGCCGATGCGTCCGGCATCCACCGGCAAGCCGAGGCGCTCGGCAAGATCGAGATCCACTCCGGCATCGTCCAGCTCGGACAAACTGAATCCTTGCGCAGGCAGCACGCGGTTCAAACCCGTCGGGTAGACAGGCCGTGGCGGGCGGTGACGCTGCCACGGGCGCCGCGCTAGTTCATAAAACTGCTGCCAATCGCGTTTGTGCCAAGTCGTCATTTCTTGCAGGACCGCCAAGCGGTCCCCCTATTCCCTAGTACGTTCCCTACCAGCTGTTGGATGCTCGGCGAACCCAGAAGGTTCCCATGACTCCTACTGCGGCTTGCTCTCAGCATCCTCGAACAGCACATCCAAAATCGCCGTGTTGCCCGGGATTGTCTTTGCTTCCGAATCGTCCAGGCAATCTCTTTCGGCTTGGCCGCCAACATACTGCACATTCGGCCCGGCAAGTTATTTTCCTTGCCTATTGTTTCAAACACGTTACGGGGCTAATTGTTTCGCGGCTACGGCTCTTACCGTCTACACCGCCGTACGCGGGAACGGAGCGGGGAAACGCCCGCGTACGCGGAACCGCGAAACGCTGCCGGGAATTCGCGGGCATACTACACACATTCAAGTCTGCTGGCTAGTGAGAATTTTCTGGCTTAAGGAAAGTTACCCAAATCCGCATCCAATATGCTGGCACAGACTTATTGCTAAGGAGTCTCTGGGAGGGAGTGAGGCGGCGTCCCGAAGCGACCGGGGCGCCGCCGTCTAAACTGGGGAAGACTTGCTTACCAGCGATTGCCGCGGTCGCCACCACCGCGATCGCCACCGCCACCGCGTCCGCCACCACCGCCATGGCCGCCGCGCCCGCCACCTCCACCGCCGGGACGTCCACCGCCCCCATATCCACCGCGCCCGCCACCGCCGCTGCTGCGCTCTGCCTGGGGCCGTGCTTCATTCACCACCAGATTCCGTCCGCCGAAATCCTGCCCGTTCAGGGAAGTGACCGCGCGATCCGCCTCTTCGTCATTCGCAATTTCGACGAAAGCAAATCCGCGCGACTGTCCCGTGAAGCGGTCGCGGATGAGGTTCACAGCTGAGGGGGTTACTCCGATCTGCGAAAACCATTCATTGAGCTGCTCTTCCGTCGCGGAAAACGCAAGATTCCCGATATAAAGCTTCTTCACCTGCTCACTCCTTCTGCCCGGAACCCAAGTGCGAGTCGCGGAGCGCGCTGAAGAGACAGCTAGCGTGTACGGGCAGTCCGGAGGACCGAGCCACCGCGGGCGCGAGACCAGCAACTTCAGCGGTCAGAGGCATGGTCTCGAAAATTAACCCTTTTTGCAACC
>JAYVMO010000270.1:0-2460 GCA_043758915.1 Acidobacteriota bacterium
CAACAAGAACACGATTGCCCCGTGAAAAAATGAATTATAGGAAATCGCCAGCCCGGTGACCGGGGTATAAGCCAGAGCAACTCCAAACGTAGCAAACAAGCGAAATAATACCGCCAAGACCACGCAGATCAATCCAAGCCAATAGCTCGCCAAGGCAATCATCTTTTCCATGAAAAACTCCCCCTATCTCGTTCGATGTTTTCTCTTAGGATTGGCCCGTTCGTCGCTGGCAACGTACGACGGCAAGGCCCCAGTGTCAAGCGTTGTATGGCGATTGCCGCGCAAGCCCGTAAGTTGCTCGCAATGCTACAATAAACGGCGCTCTTGTACCTTCGGGCGCGCTTCAAGAATCAAACTCGCGGAGTTAACTTACATGTATAACGTGGTAATTATCGGAAGCGGCTGCGCCGGACTGACTGCCGCAATCTACGCCGCGCGCGCCAGCCTGATGCCCATGGTGCTGGAAGGCCACGAACCCGGGGGCCAGCTTTCGTTGACCACGCACGTGGAAAATTTCCCCGGCTTTCCCGATGGAATTCTCGGCCCTGAATTGATCGAGAATATGCGCAAGCAGGCGCAGCGTTTTGGCACCGAGTTCCGCGCTGGAACCATTACGGAAGTTGATCTTTCCAAGCGACCTTTCAAACTGACGGTCGGCAAAGATATTTACGAAACCAAATCCCTGATCATCGCGGCGGGAGCTTCCGCGCGGCTTCTCGGCTTGCCGGGGGAAAAAGAATTGATTGGCCGCGGACTCTCCACCTGCGCCACCTGCGACGGCTATTTTTTTCGCGGTAAACCCATCGCTGTGGTTGGCGGCGGCGATTCCGCCATGGAAGAAGCCAATTTTCTTTCCCGCCATGCCAGTAAAGTTTATTTGATTCACCGCCGCAAGGAATTTCGCGCTTCCAAAATCATGATTGATCGCGTGCGCGGCAACGAAAAAGTGGAAATCGTCACGCCGTACACTGTGGATGAGATCAAAGCTCCGAACGGTTTAGTGACCGGGGTGCGCTTGAAGCACGCGGAGACCGGCGAGTTCCGCGATATTGATCTCGACGGCATTTTCGTAGCCATCGGCCACGACCCCAATTCCACTGTATATCGCGGTAAATTGAAAATGGATGAAAATGGTTATCTGATTTCCGATCATGGCAGCTTCACCGGTGTTCCCGGCGTTTTCATCGCGGGCGATGTGCAGGATCATCGTTATCGCCAGGCGGTTACGGCCGCAGGTTCCGGCTGCATGGCTGCGCTGGACGCGGAAAAGTTCCTCGAAGAGCACAAGAACTGACGCCGCGACTGGCCACTTCGCCCGACTCCGGGCATAATTCTCCTGTCCATGCTTCGTTCGACCCTGCTGAAACTTTCCGAAAGCAAAGCCTTCGCGCATTGGGTTACTTCCAATGCTTCCACCCGCCGCATGTCGCACCGGTTCGTGGCCGGCGAGACACTGGAAGAGGCTTTGCAAGCCGCGCGCGTCTGTAACAGCGCCGGTATGTTCGCCACGCTCGATTATCTGGGCGAGAATGTGGCCAGTACCGCCGACGCGCAAAAAGCCCGCGACACCTACCTGGACATCTTTGATCGCATAGCGCAGGAAAAATTAAGCGCCAACGTTTCCTGCAAACTCACCCAACTGGGCCTGGATTTGAGCCCGGAATTTTGCGAAGGCCTGGTGCTCAGCATCGCGGAGCGCGCCGCTGCTTACGATAGTTTTCTGCGCGTGGACATGGAGAGTTCGGTATACACGCAGCGCACCGTGGAACTGGTGAAGCGCGTACGCTCGCAGACTCCTGCCATTGGCACGGTGATTCAGTCTTATCTTTATCGCAGCGAAAGTGACGTGCAGGATTTGCTGTCCTACGGCTGCCGCATCCGGCTGTGCAAAGGCGCGTATAAAGAATCCGACGAGGTGGCGTTTCCCGCAAAGAAAGATGTCGACGCCAATTACGTCAAGCTGATGCGACTGCTGCTATCCAGCGGTTTTTATCACGGCATCGCCACCCACGATCCGCGCATGATCGCGGAGACCATCCGCTGTGCCGCGGATGCCAAAATTTCCAAGGATGATTTTGAGTTTCAGATGCTGTACGGCGTGCGCGTCGATTTGCAGCGTAAGCTGGTACGCGACGGCTATCGCGTGCGCGTATACATTCCTTACGGGCAGGACTGGTTCCCGTATTTTATGCGCCGTCTCGCGGAGCGCCCGGCAAACCTGGGCTTCTTCGTCCGCAATTTCCTGCGCTCCTGATGTTTCGCTCTAAACTTCAGCCGCCGCAGAATTTCAACCGTCGCAGTACCTCAGCCAATGATCTCGCCCGGTTGCATCGCCAGAACTTCCAGCCCGGCGATATCTTGTGCTTCGCTACGCAATTCTTCAGGTGTCCCGGTCAGTTGCGGAAACGTCTTGTAGTGCATCGGCACCACGTACTTCACTTGTAGAAGCCGAATCGCCAT
>JAYVMO010000271.1:0-4966 GCA_043758915.1 Acidobacteriota bacterium
CCTCTTCTATTTCATGGGACTTTTTAGATGGCCTGCTCAAAAGTACTACTTCTAATGCTCCTTCGCTGGTGACAGAATCTAAGGAATGTCCGGGTCCAGCCGCCGCTCAGACGCAAGCAAGCTCTCTCCCTGATGCACATGCCAATTCTCTCGCTGCAAAGCGTGACCAAGGACTACCTCACCGATAGGCAGCGGGTACGCGCGCTCGACGGTCTTTCGCTGGATGTTGTTCGAGGAGAGTTTATCGCGCTGGTGGGCCGCAGCGGCTGCGGCAAGTCGACGCTGCTGAATTTAGCCGGGGCGATGGATTTTGCGACGTCGGGCCAGGTGCTGATCGACGGAGTCGCGACATCTTCGCTGAACGATGCCGGCCTGACGCAATTGCGGCGCGAGAAAATTGGATTCATTTTTCAATCGTTCCAATTGATTCAGACTTTGACGGTGTTCGAAAATGTGGAGCTGCCGCTGCTCCTTGCCGGAAAAGCAAATGTTCGAGCTGCGGCTCGCGAACGGCTTGCGTGGGTGGAGCTCGGCGGTCTGGGCGATCGCTATCCGCATCAACTCTCCGGAGGACAGATGCAGCGCGTGGCGATTGCGCGCGCGCTGGTGCATTCCCCAAGCATTCTTCTGGCCGACGAGCCGACGGGCAATCTCGACACCACGACAGGAAATGTAATTATCGAGCTGCTGCAACGCCTTACGCGCGAGCAGAATACCGCGACGCTCCTGGCGACGCACAGCCTGGAGGCCACCGCGCGCGCCAGTGCCGTCGTGAGATTGCGCGACGGAAGAATCGATGGGATTACCCGGCGCTGAGATGGCACGCTTGCTCCTTTTCTACCGGCTGCTGGTTCGCCCGTTGTTTCGAGAGCCCGTGCGTCTGTCGCTGACGGTCTTCGCCGTGGCTTTGGGTGTCGCGGTGGTGCTGGCGATCGATCTTGCCGGAACGTCGGCCGCTGGATCGTTTCGCTCCTCGATGGAAACACTGGCGGGCGACAATGATTTGGAAGTCATCGCGTCCGGCGGGGTCGCGGAGGCAGTGGCCGGAATGCTGGCTTCCCTGCCGTATCCGATTCGCATCACCTCCCGCATCGAAGGTTATGCGGTCATCGCCGATTCGAATCAATCCCTGCCGCTGATCGGTCTTGACCTGATTGCCGAAGGCAGCAACTTTGCGCAACATGCTGCTGCGGACGGCAACGCCGGCGCATCGGCCGGTGAATCACCGGGACAATCTTCAGCGCCATCAGCAGAGACGTTGCAATATCTCGCCGACAACAGCAGCATCTGGGTCGGCGCCAGCCTGAAGCGAAAACCCGGCGACCACATCGCGTTGCTGATCAACGATCAAGTGCGCGAATACATCGTGCGGGGCGTGTATCCGGATTCCAACGGAAACGAATCCGCCATCGTCATGGATCTTGCCGCGGCGCAGCGCGCGCTGGGCCGCTTTGGCCGCGTCGATCGCATTTTGCTCAAGGTGCCGCAAGCGCCAAGGATCGAGGAATGGCAACAACGCTTGCGCGCGGTTCTGCCGGCGGGCGTGGAGGTTCGGCCGCAAGGCGCGGGCACGGAAGAAAACCGCCGGATGCTCGCCGCATTCCGCTGGAATCTGCGTCTGCTCAGTTACATTTCGCTCGTCGTCGGCGCATTTTTGATTTACAACACGATTTCGGTTTCCGTGGTGCGCCGCCGGACGGAGATCGGGATCGTCCGCGCGCTCGGCGCCAGCCGCAGCGGTGTGCTGGCCGCTTTTGTTAGCGAAGCTGCGTTTCTTGGCTTGAGTGGCGCCTTAATCGGATTGCCCCTCGGCCGCGTGATGGCTCTTGGAGCGGTGAAACTGATGGGCGCCACCGTGGAATCGCTATATGTGAGCAGCCGGCCGGGGCCCATCGAACTCAGCGTCTCCTCCGTATTGCTGGCAGTCGCGACCGGAATCGGCGTTGCGGTGGCTTCGGCGTATTCGCCGGCACGCGAGGCCGCGCTCGTCTCTCCGACCGAGGCCATGGCGCGGGGCCGGCGCGAATACACCGCGCGAGTCCAGAAGTCGCGCGATCTATGGCTCGCCGTGGCCTTGGCCGTTGGCGCAGCGGCTGCATCTCGCGTTCCTGCCATACATGGCAAGCCGCTCTTCGGTTACCTTGCAGCGATTTTGCTCGTTGTGGCGTCGGCACTGGCGATACCGGCATTTACGGACGCCGTACTCTCCGTGTCCAGCGCGTGGACAAAAAAACTTTTGGGCGTCGAGGCTCTGCTTGCATCGCGGAGCCTGGTGGCCTCGTTGCGGCGCACCTCCGTGCTGGTTGGGGCGCTAGCGACGGCCATCGCCATGATGTCTTCGGTCGGCATCATGGTCGGCAGTTTCCGCGAGACGGTGTTGCTGTGGCTGGACGCCCGCCTTCCCGCTGACCTGTACTTGCGTCCCGCCGGGAATCCCGCCGCCGATCAACACCCCACACTTTCCGTTGATCTCGCGGACAAAATCGCCGGACTGCCGGGAGTAGCCGGCGTGGACCGTCTGTGCGCGTACGAGATCGACTACGACGGGATGCCCACAACGCTCGCGGCGGCGGACCTGAGCGTTTTGCGATCGGATCATCGATTGGAATTTTTCTCCGGCCGCTCGGCGCGGCAAGTTCTTGCGGAACTGCGCGGTGCGAACGCCGTCACGGTGAGCGAGCCTTTCACGTACAAGCATCATCTGCGCGCGGGAGACACCATCACGTTGCCGCTCGGCGAAGCTCGCCCTTCGTTTCGAATCGCGGACGTCTACTACGATTATTCGAGCGAGCGCGGGGTCATTGTGATGGACCGAAAAATATTGCTGCGCTATCTGCCGGACCCCGCGCCATCGAATCTTGCCATCTACGTCGCGCCAGGAGCATCTCTCGAAACGGTCCGCCAAGAAATCCTCCAAGCCGCGGCTGGCCATCGCGTGCTGCTCTTTTCGAATCGCGACCTGCGCACCGAGGCCATGCGAATTTTCGACCGGACGTTTGCCATCACCTATGCGTTGGAAGCGGTCGCGGTCATCGTCGCGGTGATGGGCATCGCGGGCGCTTTGCTCGCTCTGGTCATCGACCGCCGCCGCGAACTCGGGTTGCTGCGCTTCCTGGGCGCAGCCACGGGGCAAGTGCGAAAGATGATCCTCGTCGAAGCGGGTTTGCTGGGCTTGCTGGCCAACATCGCGGGACTGGCATTGGGCTTCGCGATTTCGCTGATCCTTATTTACGTCATCAATAAGCAATCGTTTGGCTGGACCATCCGTTTTCATTGGCCGGTGGCCGTGCTGCTGGGAGCGCTGACGGTCGTCTATCTGGCGACCGTGCTTGCCGGCTTTTACCCCGCGCGAGTGGCGGTGCGGCTGAATCCGCTCGAGGTGGTCCATGAAGAGTAAGCTGGCCTGCCTCTTCGCCGCGTTGCTCTTCTTTCAACCGCTGGCCGCGCAATACCGCAGCGCGCTTCCCGGTTACCGTTACGAGTTTCCGCGCGATCACTTCAGCCATCCGGATTTTCAGACCGAGTGGTGGTATTACACCGGCAACCTCAAGTCAGCGGACGGCCGCCGCTTCGGATTCGAACTGACATTCTTTCGCCAGGCCGTCAGCCGCGACCCATCGAAAACCGCGGCGTGGGAGGTGCGCGATCTCTTTCTCGCGCACCTGGCGCTGAGCGACCTCGATGGCGGAGAGTTCTATCACGCGGAGCGAATGAATCGCGCCGGCCCGGGCATTGCGGGCGTTAGCGAAGAAAGCGGCCGCATCTGGAATGGAAACTGGCGAATTCAGTGGGCTGGCGCCGACCAGAAACTGCAGGCGATCGATGAGCGCTTCGCCCTGCGCCTCACGATGCATCCGGAAAAACCGCCCGTCATTCACGGGGAAAACGGAGTCAGCCAGAAGGCCGAGGGCGCGGGCCGCGCTTCGCACTACATTTCGCTCACGCGGCTCGGCACGAAAGGCGAGATCGAACTGGGCGGTAAGAGTTTTGAAGTGAGCGGCCTTGCATGGATGGATCATGAGTTCTTCACGCACCAGCTCGAAGCCAATCAGTCCGGATGGGACTGGCTGAGTCTGCAGCTCGAAGACAACACGGAACTGATGCTCTTTCACATTCGACGGAAAGACGGCACCATCGATCCCTACTCCGCAGGAACGTTCGTCGATGCGCAAGGCAAATCGACGCATTTGCGTGCGGGCGACTTCGCGCTACTACCGGTTGGCGCGACATGGACGAGTCCCACCACACACGCGATTTATCCCATCCAATGGAAAATCGCGATTCCCAAGCTGGGCCTCGAGCTGGAAGCCCAGACGCCGCTGGCATCGCAGGAATTGACCGGAAAAACTAAACTCGTTCCAAACTACTGGGAGGGCGCGATCCGTCTTACGGGGCGACGCGGGAATATATCACTCGGCGGCGTGGGCTATCTCGAAATGACCGGCTACGACAAGCCGGTAGAGATCGCGCCATGAGCAGCCAAGTCACGGATGGATATTTGGCTGGCACCGGAATGAAGCTGGCAAATGATCATTTCACCAGCGTGACGTTGCGCTGATCCAGTGTGATGGAGTTCGACCCCGCTCTTAGGTCAATGACCTGTGACTTTAATGCCGCGCCAATCACCATACTGAGGGCGAGCGCAACGCCCGCAAGGCCGTTTTTTCTCGTCCTGATGCGGAAGCCTACCAGAAGCACAAAATGGATGAGTTAAGCGCAAGTATCGAAAACCACACTCGATCGAACTAACCGGCAGTCTGAACCACATTATCGTGACCGTCGAACGCAGAAACAGGCGGATACAAAAATGGCAGCCTGTAACTTATTGAAGAAGAAGGAGAATTTGGCTCCCCGGGCTAGATTCGAACTAGCAACCCTTCGGTTAACAGTTGCGGCGTTCGATTTTCCTACTGAGTGCGACGGTTTGCTATCGTGTTGATTTCCCGCGCCAGTACAGGCGATTCTC
>JAYVMO010000272.1:0-1741 GCA_043758915.1 Acidobacteriota bacterium
GGCCTGAAACGGAAATCCTTTTTCGCTGGCCGCTTCGGCAGCTGCCACACCGGGGAAGTCATCGGGATGAATATGCAAGGCCCAGTCGCGCGAAATGGCCAGCCACTCATCCGGGGTGTAGCCGAGGATTGCTTCCACCTGCGGACTCACGTAATACCATTGCCCTTCCATGCCGATTTCCGCGATGTAGGTGATCGCGTTCACGTGTTCCACAATCATGCGGTACTTTGCTTCGGCATCTTCACGCGCGCGTTCGGCGTGTTCGCGCTGCGAGAGGTCGCGGCAAACGCAAGCGGTTCCGCCATCCGGAGTCGCGGTGATCATCAGCTCAACGGAGACAGACGTACCGTTCGGGCGCCGCAATTGCAGCGGAGAAGTCCATTTCTTGGTGCGCGCCAGGGACTTGCGAATTTCCGGCTCCAGGCGGTCCATATCCTGAAACGCGTATACCACTCGCCACGGCTGGCCGATGATGCGCTCCGGCCCATCGAATCCCAGCATTTGGGCAAAAGCGTTGTTCGCGTAGATATGCAGGCCCTTTTCGTTGACGATGCCAATGCCGTCGATGGCGCTGTCCATAGCCAGCGCCTGGCGGCCGACCGTCTCCGCGCCCTGCTGCTGGCGAAATTCCGTGAATCCGACGCGCGCGGCGTAACAAGCAAAGGAAACCGCCAGCAGGCAGAAACGGGTCAGGCGCCAATTCGGGCCCAGCAGCGTTACCTGGAAAAGAATCATCAGCGGCAGCAGTGCAAATATTCCGTTGGTCAGTAGAACTTCGGTCAGCGATTTGTTGCGTACTTCCCGCCGCGCTTCTTCGCCTTCCACCGGTCTCCAACTAGCAGCCCAGAAGGCTACGAACAGCAACGGCAACGTCCAGGCAAGATCCAGCCATGTGCCGGTGGGCGATAGCCGGCGGAATTGCACGCGTTCCGCGGCGATAGCAAAGACCGCGAAAATTGTGATGTATGCCGCCATGCTTCCAAAAAGCCGTGCGATTCCGGGGTGACGGCTTCGCTTCCACTGCAACATCGCCAGAAGAGCGACGCCCAGGTCCTCGCTCAATACCACAACGACTTCCCTGCGTAACGCTTCGGGTTGACTCAAACTGACTGCCGGCAGGTAATACATTGCGAAATAAATCAGAAAGAAAACAATGCCGATTTGAACGAAATCGAACAGCTCTTCCAATTCCAGTTTGGAATCTTTTTTTTCCTGATCCAGAAAAACAGCCATCAGCAAAAACATTCCGTGCGTATCAAAAAGATAGCGAATCAAGGATCCTGTCGGCGGGTTTCGCTGCAAAAGAATTTCGTAATATGTCCATCCGACGGTCGCAATTCCCCACATACCTATGCTGCAGCCTACTAAGATCCAAAATGACCGGCTAAAACCGGGAGACCGGTAGGCCGCCTGAAAACAATATCCGGCCGCCAGAAAGCTGGCGAGAATCTGCAGCACATCACCCACCAGTGAGCCAAGGTGCGTTGGGCCAAGGAAAATAGACGTTAAGACGTGGCACAGGACAACCGCGATGGCCGCGGTGGAAAGAGCGCGAGGAATCCGCCAGGAAGTGGTGGGCATGGTTCTAGTACTTACCACCTTTATTTTAGTCGAGTTTCATTATGGAATGGGGGGTCCACCGCAGGTTTGTGCCCCGGAAGTTATAGACCAAGACTCTCGGGCCGGATGCGCCAAGCCGGGCGCGGCCAATCACCACAGTAAGAGCGGTTTAGCGGCCCTC
>JAYVMO010000273.1:0-7063 GCA_043758915.1 Acidobacteriota bacterium
GTGAAATCCGCTGCGGCCATGTAGTGAAAAAACCCTCCGCCGGGCAACTCGAAGCGCCGCCGCGGATGCACGACCACTTCGCCCGTCGCCTGTTTGCGCGAAATCTCTTCGACGGCCTCGATCGCCAGAGGCATCGTCAAAACCGCGCGAACTTCCGCTTCGCTGATGTGCAGCGTCATCTCATTTCTCCGGGCATCGCTTGTGTGTCTTTTGCCGCGTGATATTCGACCAATTCCATTTCTGTGTCAGCAACGCTCCCATGGTGGTGGTACCTGTAAGCGATAAATCCGAGGCCGGGCACAAACTCCATCTCGGTGTCATCTGGGTTCGTTACGTACTGCAAGAGGAAAGAAGTGTATTTCCCGGGCTTGATCCCCTTGACGTTATTGAGCGGCGTTTCATGAGTAGACGCCACCACCCAGCAGTAGCGCCCATCGGGACGCTTCCTGGATTCGGGGTCGCAGAATTTCATTCCCTTCTTTATTGGAAGTCTCAGAAAAAGGTCGTCGTCGCTGAGTATGCCCTGAAGCGAGTCGCTGGGGTTTTCAAGCCTCTTCAGGTTTTTTGCAAGCGCTTCATTGTTGAGAACATGAAAATCCCCGGCGCTTGTCTCTACGACCAGCCAGTCGTGTCTGTCTGCCTGGCCATCGGACCAATCGAAATCCCAGGGGAATCCCCGCATGAGCGCAGCGACAAAGCCGTCCCCATGCATGGTGCGCACTACCTCGCACTTCGAGGTGACCACGGACGAAACACGCTTCTGCAACTGCATGTCGTACCAACGGACGGTGCCCCGGTAAACCCAAAACGTACCCTGTTGCATCGCAAAAGATGGATGGAGCGTGGATTCACTCTGGGAGCCAAGACTGACGCAAGAACAGAGGGCCGCAAGAATCCCGGTTAGGACGGCGGCCATGGCTTTTGTCCGCGGAATCATCTGGGCGGCCTCTGAGGTTTTTCCCCGGATTGGCGAGGTTCGGCGCGAGCCAGGCGATCCCGCGTGGCGCCTTCTTCTTCTCGGACGCGCCGGACTACCGTTTGAATCAGCCGATAGACGCGCTCCTCTTTATTGCCATCCAGTTGATGAAAACGGAACTCCGGCTCGCCCTTGGGGCCTTTGCCGATGCGCACCGGCATCTGGCCGCACACATTTTTGATGAAAGCGGTCTCGTAGCGCGTTTTTTTGATGTTCCAGGTATACACGCGGAGTGTCGTGAAGTCGCAAGGCTGGCCTTCCGGGCCGCGCGTGCCGGCCACCAGATATTGCGGCTTGTCGCCGGAAGGATCGCTGATGCGATTCAGCTCGAACCACGCAACTGGTCGGATATTCGCGGAAGCGGCTCCTTCGCGGACGGGATCCGGAAGGTCGAGTTCGACAAAACGAGCGATGACCCAGCCAGCGATGGGAATCGTGTGATCGTCAGGTTCCGTCGCTGTCGTCTGCTCGGCAGCGCGTCTCGCGGCTTCGCCAGGCGGGCGCGTAGCAAGGCCGCGAACCAGATACCAATCTTCCTTCTTCGTTTCCTGCGGTTCGTTTGAAGATTCTTTTTCGTCGGTGACCTGCACCCAGTCCGCTACGGCGCGGCCAACGATTTCCACCGGCACCCCGCGGCCAAATTCGTAAACCCGAGGTTGCGTGCGACCGGGTTCCACGCGCAGATTGGTGGCAACTTTCGTGCGGCCGCGCGCCTGCACGGGCATGCCACGAACTTGTATCAGCAACTTTGCACTGCGCTCCCACAGCGCAGGCTCCGTGAGTAACCGCCCGTCGATCCATCCGACGGCGCCCGCGGCGGTGCGCACCTTCACGTTTTCATTGCGCCGCGCCAGCATGTCGATGCGGTCACCGTAGTGCAGCAGCCCGAGCGGCTCGCGGACCTGCGCCACGCTGCTCCACAGTGTCACGCTGCGCTCGCTGATATAAGCCTCGCCCAGCGATTCATGCCTGGGGCGAAACATCCAGGCCAGAACCGCCACTAGCAAAAGCAGGGGCACGGCAATCAGCAGCTTGCGCTTCATGTGCTCATCCCAAACCCCGCATTGGGAATCGCGCCGCCAAGCGGATGCCGGTGGCCTGCCCCGCTGAGCTCGGCAAATCTCCTGACTCCCCTCATGATCCCCCGTGGGTCTTCGCCAAAGATTGTACCTGAATCCCTGCTGGAGACACGCGCTGCCGATGGCGCATTTGCTTTTCTGCTAAAATACTGTAGCGGCGTCTCCACCTTTCCCGGTTGCGTCGCGGAGGAGTTCCTTGAAATTTCTCAACGCCCTTCAGCCGCTCGGCTTGCTGCTCCTGCGCGCGGCCCTGGGGATTATTTTCGTCTCGCACGGCTATCCCAAGCTCATACACCCTGCGAGCATGCAAGGCTTTTACGTTCAGCACGGCATGCCGGCCTATTTCGTCTATGTGTCTGGGGTGCTGGAAGTGTTCGGGGGAGGCTTGCTCGTCCTGGGACTTTTCACGCGCGTTGCAGCGCTTCTCCTGGCCATTGAAATGGGCGTGATGATTTGGAAGGTCTATAGCGGCGGCGGCTACTTGGCCGTGCATGAATATGAATTTTCGCTAGCCGTTGGGGCGGGATGTTTCGCGCTCACCACGGTGGGAGCCGGCCTGATCTCGATCGACGAATTGATCCTGGGCGGCGGCTCCCAGACTGGCGCTACCCGGCCTCCAAAAAGGAAATAGTTGCCAGCGGCAGGGACTGCCGCCTCACGCTGGTTCATGCGCTTAGGAATTGGTAGTCGCGAACGCCGGGCTTACGCCCACAGCGGCGATAGGCAGGACAATCCAGAGAACAAGGTAAACGAACAAGCCCGTGCCGGCAAAGAGCACTGCCAAGAGCCATACGACACGGACAATCGTGGGATCGAGATCAAGAAAATCGGCCAGGCCCGCGCAGACACCACCGATTTTTTTGTCGGTGCCGGATCGCATCAGTTTTCGCCTGGAGCCAGCAGCGGGCGAGAACCCCGGCGTAGCCGCATTTGACTGCTTTGCGCCGCAGTTGTAGCAAAAGTTCGATCCCGCAACGATGTCTTTCTGGCAATTTGCGCAGGTCATTGCATCACCCCCACAGAATAGTCTGTCGTCTCTTCCTTATAGAGATACGCCAAAACCAGCCAAAAAGTTTCACCGCGCCCGCGCCGAACTGCCCATGCTCAATATTCGAGCAAATGCTTTACCGCCGCCGTGATATGGCTGGTTTGCGGCAGGATGACGTCCTCGAGCTTCGGCTGATAGGCGCAGAAGGTATCCATGGCGGCCACGCGTGTCACGGGAGCGTCCAGCTCCTCGAAGAGCTCTTCCCCGATGCGCGCCGCGATTTCCGCGCCGAATCCCCAGCTCAGCATATCTTCATAGGCCACGATGACGCGATGCGTCTTGCGAACGGTGCCGGAGATCGCTTCCCAATCGTAGGGTGAAAGCGAGCGGAGATCGATAATTTCAACCGAGATGCCTTCGCGCTCAAGCTGGGCCGCGGCCACTTCTGCCCGGTGCACCAGCGCCCCATAGGTGATGATGCTGACTTGCGAGCCTTCTTTCACCATGCGCGCTTTGCCAAAAGGCACGGTGTAGTCCGGGCCAGGATATTCGCAGCGGTTATAAGGCTGGCGATACAGGTGCTTGTGCTCGAGGAACATCACCGGGTCATCGCAACGTATCGATGTACGCAAAAGACCGGCGACGTCCAGCGCCGTCGAGGGCATCACCACCCGCAGGCCCGGACAATGCGTGAAGATCGATTCACCGCTCTGGCTATGATAGACCGCGCCGCCGGTAAGGTACCCGCCGATGGCCACGCGAATCACCGCCGGCGATTTGAACGCGCCATTCGAACGCCAGCGCAGGACGCAAAGCTCGTCGCGAATTTGCATCATGGCCGGCCAGATGTAATCGAAAAATTGAATTTCCGCCACGGGCTTGAGCCCGCGGGTGGCCATGCCGATGGCGCGGCCCACGATGCTGGCTTCCGCCAGCGGCGAATTGAACACCCGGTCGGGGCCATATTTCCGTTGCAAGCCCGAAGTGGCCTTGAAAACACCGCCCTTCCCCTTCAATTGTTGGAGATTGTCTTGGCGGCTGACATCGGCTACGTCTTCGCCGAAAACGGTGATGCGCTCGTCTCGCGCCATTTCGTCCGATAGCGTGGCCGCCACCATCTCAACCATGGTCTTGGGCGCACCTTGGAATTTCGGTTGCGCCTCGAAAGCCACCGAGGTGGGGTCGACGTCCTGCGAATAAACGTGCATTCGAATCGATTCGATGGCCGGTTCTTCGGCGGCCAGGGCCTGGTCCGCTGCGTCTCTTACTTCGTTATCGACCTGGGCTTCGAGTTCTTCAATCTGCTTTTGATCGAGCAGGCCTTCGCGCACCAGGAAAAGTGAGAATTTCGAAAGGGGATCGCGATGCGCCTCGGCTTCGCGCTCTTCGGCGGTCTTGTAAAGCTTTTCGTCGTCGGAAAGCGAGTGCGAATACGGGCGCGTCACATGCGCGTGCACCAGGGCCGGGCCGCGTCGTTCGCGGCAATATTGCACCGCTTCCTCGCAAACGGCGTAGCTCTCCAGCGGATCGGTGCCGTCGCATTCGGCGACGTGCAGACACGGGAAGCCGCGCGTCAGATTCGAAATACTGCCGCCGGCGGTCTGGACTTCGACCGGAACGGAAATGGCGTACCCGTTGTCCTCGATGAGATAAAGCAGCGGGAGTTTCTTCGCGCACGCCGTGTTGAGGGATTCCCAGAATTCGCCCTCGCTGGTGGCGCCATCACCGGAGGACACATAAACAATTTCGTCGCGGTCGTAATTTACGTATTCCCCGAGAGGCGCCTTTTTTGCTTGCGCCAGGGCCTTCGGCCTCCCGCCGTAGTACAGAGTCGCTTCCGCGGCCCCTGCGGCTTGCACAAACTGCGTCCCGGTGCAGGACGATTTGCTGACGATGTTCCACTTGGGATGCCCCCAGTGCGAGGGCATTTGCCGTCCGCCGGAGCTTGGGTCGTCTTTCGCGCCGACGGCTTGCAGAAGAGTTTCGAGCGGAGTCACACCCAGCATGAGGCAGAGCGCCCGGTCCCGGTAGTACGGATAGATCCAGTCCACTCCGGGCCGCAAAAGCAAGCCCATCGCGGAGGTAACCGCTTCATGGCCAGCGCTCGAAATCTGGAAGAAAATCTTGTTTTGCCGCTTGAGCAGGATTTCGCGGTCATCCAGCCGCCGCGAGAGGTACATCGTGCGATAAATTCGGATCAGCGTGTCGCGCTCGAGGCCGTGCATCTTGGGGGCGTCAAGCTTGTTGGTCTTGACGCGCGTTTGTAACGCCATTCGTCCTGCCCTCGCGTTGAAATGGAGAATCTTGCCTCTGCGGAAATTAAGTATACCGGAATCTCGGTCGAGCCGAATCGAATTGGGCGACCAACTCTCGTCTGCCACCCGGCCCGCCCCATACCAATTTGGCCTCGCGCCAGCTAGGTGCGGGCGACGGCATTCCGGTGCTCCACCTTTTCACGTAACTCGAACTCCTGGTCGACTGCCACGAACTCCGCTTCGTCTTTGCGAATAATCTTGGGCGATGCGCTCTTGAATGGCTCTTCGGTGGGGATGCGCTCGACCCAGCGCTGTTCGGAGAGTCTTTCGTGCGTCGAGAAATACAGCCGAACGAGCAAACTCACTCTGCCGTTTGCACCCGGCGCCGTCTTTTCCGTCGCCGTTTCAGTCTCCTTGCTTGTTCCCTTGGTCTTGGATTTTTCAGTCGAGGCGAGTTTCTCCGGTTTTGCAGCCTTTTCGACCGATTCGGGAGAGCCGTTTTCCACGCGGTCAAGTTTGTACTGGAGCTTCTTGTCCAGACGGAACGCCTGCCTCCAGACGTCGAGCTTGTGCCGCGCCACTTGCGCCTTTTCTTCGTCGGTGCCAAAGTCGAATTTCATGTAAATGTGGGACATGAAAATAGTCTGCGGCCTGCCCAAAACGATGTCAAGGAAACCGTGATCGTCGTGTGGTCTTGATCCTCTTGGCGCGGCAACGCCTGCTGTACAACGAGAAACAAGTCCTCGCTAGGCGGCGCTGGCGGTGAAACGCTGCCATTGAGGTATACTTCTCTGAGAAACGTTGCGTAATGCTCACCAATCGCGACCAACGGTGGCGCGTGTTCTTTGCCTGCATCTGTCTGCTGGCGACCGCACTGCTATATGCACCGCTCGTATCTGCGGTATGGAGCGCCCACGGCATGGCCTGCTGCACCGGGGACCATTGCCCCATTTCCGGGCATCATCACCAGAAGGCACCAGCCCATAAAATGGATTGCGGCCACGAAATGGGCAGCCTCATGTCCTGCACGATGTCCTGCTGCCAGACCAGCGATCGGCCTATGGTTGCCTCGTTTCTTTTCGTGCTGCCGTCTTTGAGCTTCTCCTCAGTGCCCGCCACGGTCACACGAGTCGCGGAAACACCCCATTTGATCGCCCTCCCCGGTTCCTTCGTACCCCTTTCTCCTCCTCCTCGATTCGCTGCCGCGGTCCTTTAACAGACCGCCTGCCCCCACGTTCGCTCTGATCAACGCGCGTCACGGCTTGCACGCCGTGCGCCTTCCCTTCTTTCGAGGAGAACAGAGATCCCATGAAACGTATTTCGCTTTTGTTTGTTGTTTTTTTGTCTATCGTTCTTCCTTGCTATGCGACGATTTTCGGCACCGTGCGCGGGATCGTACACGATCCGCAGCATCATCCCATCTCCGATGCCCAGGTCGTGCTCAAAGCCCAGGCTTCGGAATTTACCCAAACCACCAAGACCGATGCCAATGGCGAGTTTCACTTTGACGCTGTGCCACTGGCGGAATATGTGGTGACCGTTTCGATCTCCGGCTTCGCCACGCAAAATCAAACCATGACCGTGCTATCCGGTACCGCTCCGATCCTGCACTTCGAATTGCAGATCGCCGGGCAAAACCAGTCCGTCACCGTTTCCGCCGCTCCGGCACAAGCGCAATCCGTCACGCCCACCACGGTGATCGGCCGCGAGGAAATCCAGCAAACGCCTGGCGCAACACGCACGAACAGCCTGGCGCTCATCACCA
>JAYVMO010000274.1:0-3600 GCA_043758915.1 Acidobacteriota bacterium
CCAATCATCACGTACCACGTGAACGCCACATTCGTCAGACGAAACACGCAAAGAATTGCCGCCAGTCCCGCGATCATTCCCGCCAAGGCGCCGCGCGCGTTTGCGCCGCGATCCAGCGTGCCGAGCAGGAAAAGTCCCAGAAGGCTTCCAAAGGGAAGCGAGGCTACCGTCAAGCCCGTCTCCAGCAGCGAGCCCCATTTCACGAAGCCAAATCCCATCAGCACGAGTCCCCAGAAAAGAGTCGCGCGCCGCGACACCCGCAAAAACTGGGCCGCATCCGCGGGGCGCCCGCGCAGCTTCGCAAAATCCAGCACGCTGGAAGCCGCCAGCGAATTCAGCGAGCCGCTGGCGTTGGACATCGCGACAGCCACGATGGACGCGAGCAGCAAACCCGCAAGACCTTGCGGCATCTCCCGCACGAGAAAGAGCGGCAGGATGCGGTCGGTGCGCTCACCCGGTGCAAGCAGCGGCGTGTGCTGCGCAAAGACGTACAGCAGGACGCCGATGAGCAAAAATACGGTGAATAGCACGAGAATGATCGCGCCACTCGCCAGCAGCGCGCGCCGGCTATCACTTTCGTTGCGCGCCGCCAGCAGCCGTTGCACGATGATCTGATCCGTTCCGTGGCTGGCCATGGTGAGAAAGGCTCCGCCAACGAGGCCGGACCAGAACGTATATTTCGCCGCGAGATGGAATGAGAAATCAAAAACTTGCAGCTTGTGGCCCGCGGCGGCTGCAACTTGCACGACTTCACTCCAGCCGCCAGGAATGCGGTGCAGCAGCACGAAAAAAGCCGCCGCGCTGCCCGTCAGGCACAGCAGCAATTGCGCGACGTCCGTCCAGATCACGGCTTTCATGCCGCCTTCGAAGGTGTAGAGCACCGTCAGGGCGATGACGATCACGACCGCGAGGTGCTCGGAAGTTCCCAGAACCACGCTCACCACCAGCGCGATGGCGGAAACGCGCACACCCTCGGCGATGGCGCGGGCAATGAGAAAGGTGGACGCGGCCACCGCGCGCATCGTTTGGCCGAAGCGTTTTTCAATGAGCGCATACGCGGTGAAAAACTCACCGCGAAAATATCCCGGAAGCAGCAAAAAGACGATCAGCACGCGCCCCAGCAAATAACCAAAAACCAGCTGCAGAAAGGCCAGATTCCCGGCATAGGCAATCGCCGGCGTTCCGATGATCGTGAGCGTCGAGGTCTCCGTGGCCACGATGGAAAAAGCCAAGGCCCACCAGGGAGCCGTGCGTCCGCCCAGGAAATAGTCGCGGCCAGCCGCTTCGCGAGTGCCCGTGCGAACGTCCCGCTGGCTGCGCCGAAAATGCATCCCCAATGCGGTGACGCCGAGGAGATAAGCAATGACGATGGCGAGATCGAGCGGATGGATGCGCATGAGATTTGTTTGCCGCCGCGGCTTTCGTGCAGCGGAAAAGTACGTCGAGAATAGTGGCACGCCGCACGCGCGTCAAGAAATCGCTTTGCGTGCGGCAGCCTGGCTGCCGCTTCTCCGCACTGTTGCAGCCCGCTCACTTTTATGCACGCGCTTAACGCCATAAACTACCTTCCCTCCGAGTTCTCGCCTATTATTTCTCCATGCGCTGTGTCCTCGGCTTCGATGGCGGTGGCACTAAGACCGAATGCGTCCTCATGGACGAAACCGGCGCGGTCCTCGCGCGTTCCCGCTCGGGCCCTTCCAACCCATCGCGCATAGGGCTGGATGCGGCGTTCGGCGCTCTAGCTGATGCTGCCGACAGGGCCGTCGCCACTGCGGGCAAAACTGCCGGGGACGTGGTGAGCATTTGCGGTGCGCTTGCTGGCGCTGATCTTACCAATGCCCTCCCCGAGTTGCATCGGCGGTTTAAGTTGAAATTTCCCAATGCTACAACTTTCTTAGCCTCGGACCTCAGCATGGCGCTTGCCGCGACCGGTGTCGCACCCAGCATCGTCGTGATCGCTGGTACCGGTTCTGCCGTGATCGGGAGAGATGCTTCCGGCGCGCTCGCACGTGAAGGCGGGTTCGGTCCTATCCTGGGCGATCCAGGGAGTGCGTATGACATTGGCAGAAAGGCCGTGATTCTTTGTCTGTCCGGCCAGCAGGCGGGCGACAATTCTTATTTTGGGAACGAGATTCTCGAGGCGTTCAAATGTAACTGGGTCGAGCTGCAGGCGCAGATCCGTAGTAACCCTGATCGCGTTTTGCCTGGAATCTTTCCCCTGGTGGCCAAGGCGGCCAATGAAGGCGAGGAATCCGCTCGGGCTCTCTTGCATTCCGCTGCCGAAGAACTCGCCGGTCTCGTCGAACGCGTTGTTGACCGCTTGAATTTGCGCGCGGAAACATTTTTTCTGGCCAAGACCGGCGGTGTTTTCAACCGTAGCGCGCATTTCGACGATTATTTCGATCAACTCCTTGGCCAGATCGCGCCGAAAGCAAGGATCGGTCCGCTCCCAGAGCCTGTTGCGGAATTTTGCGCGCGGTCTGCCCGGGATTGCTTGAATAGTCCGGTGCGAGAAGCAGGGAGTTGAGTTGTGGACGAAGCACTTTCCGAAACGCGCGAACGCGCAGCTCTTGCCACCGGCGATGAACTCGCCGCGCTGCTTCATCATCCCGCCGTGGACGTGCTTCTCGCGCTTCTCGACAATCCTTCGCTGGAGGAACCGCAGCTTTGTTTGCTGCTGGAAAGAAAAAACCTTCCCGGCGAAATTCTCGAGGAAGTCGCGCGGCGCAAACCGCTGCTGAAGAGTTACCGCGTCAAGCGCGGACTGGCTTTTCATCCGCGCACGCCGCGGCTGATTAGTCTGCGGTTGCTCCGCGATCTTTATTTGATGGACCTCGTGCAGATCACACTGATTCCCGGCGTTTCCGTCGATGTGAAGCGCAACGCCGAAAGCCAACTGCTTGCGCGCCTGCCGCAACTTCCGCTCGGCCAGAAGATCACGCTGGCCCGCCGGGGTCCCGCGCGCGTTGCCGGTGAGCTGCTCACCGAGGGGCATGCGCAAGTTCTTCCTGGCGTGCTCGACAACGCCCACCTCACCGAAGCGCAGATTCTGCGCGTGCTGTCGCGCGAAAGACTTCTTCCTGGCGTGGTCCTGGCCATCGCGCACCATCACAAATGGTCCAACATTTATAATGTGCGGCTGGCGCTGGTTCGTCATCCGGCTTCGCCGCTTTCCACGATTCTGGCTTTCCTGCCGGAACTCACCGTTTCCGATCTGCGCGAATTGGCCGCGCCCGGCATCGTGCCGGAAAATCTTCGCAAGTATCTGCAAGCCGAAGTACAGCGCCGCATGCGCGCCGGCACAAAATCGGGGCGGAGCAGCGAGATTCCCGGCTCTTCCCCCGCGTCCAAGCCCGACTGAACGGCTGGAAACCCTGGAGATGGCCTGCGCGTTTTCGCGTCGCGGATTGTACTTGTCGCCGGTCTTATTGCCGGGAACAAAACACGCTCCTCCGGCGTCGTATTACCGTGATGCCCACAGGCGTATGTTTGGGTTGGATTAGCGGCGAGCTCGCCCCGGCGCCGCAGCTTGGGATACTTGGCAGGGGGGGTCGCCAGCTTTATGGGCAGTGGGGATCAACCCGGGCGCCGGCTCGAACG
>JAYVMO010000275.1:0-3071 GCA_043758915.1 Acidobacteriota bacterium
AAGAACGGTGCGGCCCCCGAGATTGGGAGTAGCGCAAAGACTATCAGGAGACCTGTTGGAGTAATTGCTTTAGTGTGTCTTGTTTTAGGAGGCTGTAGCTTGGGTTTCGATACGTCTCCGATATCATGAGATTGCTGATTTCAAACACTTTACCGTCTTCTTTGAGAACATCTCGTATCTTTTCGTGGCGGATCTTTGCATCTCCTCTGAGTTGGGTGAGTTAAGTATATCAATGCCTATGCAAGTGTTGATTCTAAAGAACTTCAAATCCTTTAGAATCAACACTTACAAAAAATAGGGGGGGAGGGTGTTACGGTTAACCAGCTATCCGCCAAAGGATAGCTGTTCTGAGGAGCATCGCGACGAAGGATCCCTCTTCACACTCGACGATCAAAGATTCCTGCCATCCCGGAAAGAGTTTCTGTCCCGAGTGCGCTTCTTGCGTCGCGGGTGCTTTTGCGGGGTGCGCCTTCTGCATCCCGGACGGCTCTGTGGGATACGCTTTTTGCATCCCGGATGTTCTTGCGGGACGACCATCGCGAGCGACCGAAGGTTCCGACCTGGTCGGAAGGAACCTCTCTTACCGTCCTTTGGACTGCGCCATAGCTCGCCTGCCCCGGCTCCTCTTTCCATAACCAATACGCAACTTCGCCACTTCCCCATTCTCCTTTCATGCGAGAATTGTCTGGACGAGTGCCCAGCCCCCAGGCGCATGCGGGCCACCAAGTCTTCCGTTCCAGCCCTGCCTCACGCGCCGCGGTGCTCCTGCGCGGGTGAATCCCCGCACGGTGGGCTGGGCCAAACGCTCCGCCAACCGAGAACTTCAACTCGAGGATGCAATATGATCGACGCCCGCAAGAACTGGGAAGGTCAAGTCGTCGACGGCAAATTCGTTCTTGCTCAATACCTCGGCGGCTCCCAAAGCAGTGCGGTGTTCCTCACCCATTGGGGTGACACAAATCCTCAGAAGGCTGCCATCAAGCTTATCCCCGCAGACCCCGCGTCCGCCGATCTGCAGCTCTCGCTCTGGCGCCGCTGCGCGCAACTCTCTCACCCCAATTTGCTTCGTCTTCTTGAGTTTGGCCGCTGCCGTTTGGAAAACACCGGAATGCTTTACGTGGTCATGGAGTTTGCCGAAGAGAATCTCTCCCAGATTCTTCCCCAGCGATCCCTCACCCCCGCCGAAACGCGCGACATGCTCCAGCCTGTCTTGGACGCTCTGCTATACCTTCAAGGACAGGGCCTTGTCCACAACCGGATCAGACCCTCGAATATCCTCGCCGCTGCCGATCAGCTCAAACTTTCCAGCGACACCCTGGGGCCCGTAGGCGAGTCTCGAGCAACTCTGCGAGAAATAACCGCGTACGACCCTCCCGAATGCGCGACCGCCCCCCTCTCTCCCGCCGGCGATGTTTGGTCGCTCGGCATTACCCTTGTTGAAGCCCTCACGCAGCACGTGCCCACTCTTCAACAGTTGCAGCAGGGAGAACTCCCCTTTTCGGAATCGCTCCCTGCGCCCTTCCTCGAAATCGTGCGCGGCTCGTTGCGCCTCGACGCTCAGCGCCGCTCGTCCATCGCCGAAATCGCTGCGTGCCTCAATCCGGCATCCTCCGGGCCTTCCCCTGGCGCTTCCCCCGTGCCGTCACCCACCACGCCCCCCGCGTCGCCCTTGGCCGTCCCGCTCTCTCCCGTGCCTCCTCTGCCGAAGGCACGACTGCCACGGCAGCAAGCCGCGCGGCCCCAAACAATGCGCGCCCGGCAAGAATCTGCCTCCAGCTCGCGTTTCCTGATTCCAGCAGTCAGCGTCGCCCTGGTGCTCGTTGCCATCCTGGCCATCACAAAACTTGTCAATCGTCATTACAACACGCCGTCAGCCGCATCATCCTCGCTACAACAGCAATCTCCAACGCCAAACGTCCAGCCTCCCGCTCAGTCTCCTGCTGCGGCTTCTTCTCGGCCCTCACAGAAAAATGTCGCACCGCCACCTGCTTCGAATTCCCTGACACCCGCCAGCGAAAAGGAACCCGCCGCCAAAGACGTGCAACCTATCGTCACCACTCCAATGTTCACCACGCAGCCATCCACGGTCGCCCCGAAGACGCCCGGCACGAACACTTCCCGAGGCGAAGTCCTCGATCAGGTCCTCCCCGAAGTCTCGCAGAAGGCCCGCGACACCATTCAGGGCAAAGTCCGTGTCACCGTCCGGGTCCATGTCGATCCCTCCGGAAACGTAACGGCTGCGGAACTCGATTCCCCCAGCCCCAGCAAGTATTTCGGCGATCTTGCCCTTCAAGCCGCGCGCCGCTGGGAATTTCAATCGCCCGAAGCCGATGCCCATAGCCTCCCGAGCGAGTGGCTCCTGCGTTTCGAATTCTCGCAAACCGGCACCCAGGTCTTTCCCAGGCAGCAAGCTCCGTAGCCCGCGGTCATTCCCACTCCTTAGCTTCAGAAACTTTTTCCCCGGGGAAGCATCCGATTACAATCAAGGTACGGTGTGCGCAGCCCATGGACGCCCCTTCCAATCTCGCTGCCTCCACACGACGACCGTACCCTCATCGTCCTTCGCGCCACCGGCGAGATCTCTTCCGACTACTCCAAACTCCCCATCATTATATTGAGTATTACGGAATGCTGGACGAGTGCGCCGTGGCTCCGGAAGCAGGAGACACAGCAGACTGCAACATATTGGGATTCTTTAGCAGCGGAAGCCATTTTTCTCGCACCGCCATAAATTCCGGCAAGTTCTTCGCCGAAACTGGGTCGGAAGGCGGCAGACCCAGCTTCTCAAAATTCTTATACTGCCCTCTCTGAAGAATGCGAAAGTCCAGATGCGGGCCTGTCGAAAGTCCCGTGCTCCCCACAAGTCCGATGGTCTTCCCGATTTCGATGCGCTCCCCCGTACGCACAAACATGCGGGACAAGTGCAAGTACATCGTCTCGTACCCATTCGCATGCGCAATGTGTACCATGTTGCCCGCGCCGCCCTTGCGCCCCGCGAACAACACTTTCCCGCTCCCGATGGCTTGCACCGGCGTTCCCACCGGCGCCCCGTAGTCCGTCCCCAGATGGGC
>JAYVMO010000276.1:0-4247 GCA_043758915.1 Acidobacteriota bacterium
TAACTCTCACTCCCGTAGCCCAGAAGTTCATCCTCCATTGGGGGGAGATGGGCACCCGCTGGGGCATCAACCGCACCGTGGCACAGGTGCATGCCTTGCTCTTTCTTTCTCCGCAGCCGCTGCCGGCGGATGAGATTTCCGCGACGCTGGCGGTGGCCCGTTCCAACGTCAGCACCAGCCTGCGCGAACTGCAGGGTTGGCGCATCGTGCGCGTGGTGCATGTGCTGGGAGACAGGCGCGATCATTTCGAATCGGTCAAGGACGTGTGGGAGATTTTCCGCATCGTTTCCGAGGAGCGCAAGCGGCGGGAGATCGACCCCATATTGCGCGTGATTGCGGAGTGCGTGCAGGAGTTGAAAACCAGCGCGCAGGGCGATGCCTATACTCGGGAACGCCTGGAGACCATGCTGGAGTTTTTGACGGCGATGACCGGCCTGTTCGAGGAAATCATTCGCATGCCAACGGGGGCGCTGAAGGGCGTGGTGAAGCTGCGCGGGAAGGTGATTACGTTGCTGGGATCGGGAGCGAAGAAGGCGGCGGGGTAGGAAGAAGTGGCGAGAGACGAGTGGTGAGAAAAAGCAAACCAACCAAGCGAAGTATTGAAGTAACGAAGTAAGGAGTTAAAGAAAAGACGGGAATGATAACGCAGAGACGCTGAGGGCGCTGAGATTCACGGAGAAGAATACAGAAGGCGAGCCATGATTTCGCTGACATCGGAATTCACGGATGGAAAAGGCCGGCATGCGCGGGGCTGGCTGTTTTTTGATGCGGACTGCGTGTTCTGCACGAAGATCGCGCGGTGGCTGGCGCCGATTCTGCAGCGGCGCGGACTGCAGCTGGCGCCGCTACAGGACCCGCGCGTGGGAGCATTGTTGGGAATGTCGCCGGAAGAGCTGCTGCTCGAGATGCGCTTTCTGTTGAGCGATGGAAGCCAATTCGGCGGCGCGGATGCAGTGGTGGTGCTGGCACGCGAGATTTGGTGGGGGCGCCCGTTGGTTTGGTTGGCGAAAGTCCCGGGAATGATGGATGTACTTCGCGCCGGGTATCGCTGGATTGCCGCACGGCGGAGTTGCGCTGCAGCGGCCTGTCCAGCCAGCCAAATTTCCACCAGAGAATAGGGGCGGCTGCACACAAACCTTCGGAAGGCAGGCGAAGCATGGGCATCCTTGATTTGTGGAAATTCAACGGCACGGTCAGCCGCAAGGCCTATTTTCTGGTGGGCGTCATTGCGTTTTTCATTAAGGCGAACTTGGATCGCTTTGTCGCGGTGCACTATTTTCACCGCGTGTGGAGTGTTTTCAGCTATTGGGTGCCGCTGGCTCCGGCTGCGCGTATCGGGTCTCTCTCCGATAGTGACGCCCGCTTCGTAGGCGCCATGCTGGCGCTGGCGCTGCCCTTTATTTGGATAGGGGTAGCGATGACCGTGCGCCGTCTACGGGACGGCGGCGAGCCGGTCTGGCTTGCAATTTTCTTCTTCGTTCCATTTGTGAATCTCGTCCTATTCGTCGTTCTGCTCCTTCTTCCGAGCCGTGATCAGCAGGTGGAACGAGAGGCAGCACCCTGGCCGGGTGTTCGTTCGCTGGATGGTTTGATTCCGCGGAGCGAGCTGGGCAGCGCACTTCTAGCCATCGGGCTTTCTTCGGTGATCGGTCTGGGGTTTTTGCTGCTTGGGACTCTTGTGGCCGGGTCATATGGTTGGGGGCTATTTGTCGCGTTGCCGTTTTGCCTAGGCTTGTTCTCAGTTCTGGTTTACAGCTATCACGGGCCTCGGAGTCTTGCAAATTGTCTAGGTGTCTCGTTGCTGCCCGTGGGGTTGTTGGCGTGCGCGCTGATTCTGGCGGCCATCGAAGGCTTGATTTGCATTGTGATGGCGGCTCCGCTGGCTGCCGGCCTTTCGCTACTGGGCGGATCGCTGGGCTATTCGATCCAATCCCGGCACTGGCGACGGAGCCAAGCCCCGGCGCTTTTCTCAGCGGTATTGCTCTTGGTTCCGGCATCGTTTGGTCTTGAACGAGCCGTTGGCCTGGAAGCGCCGACATTCGTGGTTCGCTCCAGGATCGAGATCAGCGCACCGCCGGATAAAGTGTGGCAGAAGGTGGTGGCGTTCGCCGAAATTCAGCCGCCAAAGGAGATGCTGTTCCGCGCGGGGATTGCGTATCCGATTCGCGCGGAGATTGTTGGCCAGGGGCCAAGCGCGATTAGGCGGTGTATTTTTTCCACGGGCGCGTTCGTCGAGCCCATCGAAGTCTGGGACGAACCACGTCTTCTGAGGTTCAGTGTGAAAGAGAACCCGCCACCCCTGGCGGAGTTGACGCCTTATGCGCATATCGATCCGCCGCATCTGCATGGCTACTTCATTTCAAAACAGGGCCAGTTTGCCTTAACGGCGTTGCCCGGTGGACGCACGCTGCTCGAAGGCACGACGTGGTATCAGCACACGATGTGGCCGGCCGCGTACTGGCATCTTTGGTCGGACTACATCATTCACCGCATCCATATGCGCGTACTCGAACATATCCGCTTGGAAGCTGAGCAGTCCCCGCCAGCCACGATGCACTAAGGGCCAAGTCCAAGTCATTGCTTGTAATGCGCTTGTTTGGCGCGTGTTTGGCTTCTGCCTGCGACCCTCCCCCCGGGGGAATTTCGTAAGTGTTGATTGTAAAGGGTTTAGCGTTCTTGTAAGTTGTTTAGAATCAACACTTAGGGGTGATTTTGTAAGTGTTGATTCTAAATGGGTTGCAGGATGGGTGTGGGGGTGGGGATGAGTTCGGGTGGAGAGGGGGTGGCGGGGTCTGGTTGCGGGGCGGGTTGGGGGAGCGGGGGAGGATTGCGATAGTCGAAGTTTTGGTCGACGGAGTTGCGGACGGCGTCGCGCCAGGCGGGGGTGCCGAAGGCGTTGATGTATTCGTGTTGGGAGAGATGGATGGTTTGGACGAGGGTCTGGGCGAGATAGGCGACGGTGGTGGCGGTTTTGGGTTTAATGTCGCCGCGGACGACGGCGGGAATGAGGCATCCGATGGCGGTGCTGATGTCGCAAGCGGAGAGGTAGTCCGCGGAGAGGTAATAGGAGAGTTCGCGGGCGAGTTTTTCGGCGCCGTGGGAGCGGGCCGCCTTGCGAGCGTGAGAGTAGCAGAAGTGCGGATGGCCTTCGGAGCGTGGAGTGAGGCATTTGCGGCCATCGGCAAAGGTGAAACGACACAAGGGTACGCGGTCCTGCGGGCGAAGAGTGGACATGGGTTCTCCTGAAAGTTGGATTTGGACTGGTGACGGAAAATAGCCGGCAAGGATGCCGGCGCTACGAACACGAATAAAAAAGAAACGCCTCGCGGGAAGCGAGGCGGAGTACTGAACGAAAAAATTGTACCGGAGCAGTAATGGAGTTGTCAATAGGAGCTTTCGTTTTGGCTCGGCCAGGGACAGCGCGCGTGTTACAATCTCGCCATGGGAGTCATCGTCAAAAGTCGCGATATTCTCGGCGGAGCTCCGGTGTTCCGCGGCACTCGCGTGCCGGTGCAAACGATGTTCGACTACCTGGAAGGCGGAGAAACACTGGAAGACTTTCTGGAGGGGTTTCCTACCGTTTCGCGCGAGTTGGCCATCGCTGCGCTCGAAGAAGCAAAGCAGCTTTTGCTCGCATGTCCCTAAATGCGCGTTCTGATCGACGAATGTATCGACAAGCGATTCCGGAAATTTCTGGGCGCCACCCGCTCGCCAAGTCTAGAAGATCGTTTCGATGTCGCGGGTGCCATGTAATACGCGGAGGACTTCTATCGCATCTGGCACGACGTGGTAGAAAACGATGTAACGGCCGAAGGGGAAGCTTTGCACTCCCGACGCCAACTCGTCGCGGCGGCGGCCCATGCCGGGCTGATTACTGAGCGCGTGTAGCGTGTCGTAGAGTTTGTCGATGAAAGTGTCCGCGTTTTTCTCGCTGTCATCGGCGATATAGTTCCAGATTTCGACTAAATCGGAGATGGCGCGAGGGGTGATGCGGAATTGCGACATCTATTTCGCGCTCTTTGCCGATTTCTTTTCGCGTGCTGCGCGCTTGATTTCTTGCGGGTCGAAGAGTTTGGAAGGCCCGCTCTCCAAGCCTTCGCGGATGTCCTGGCGGAGGCTTTGCAGTTTTATGGAGCGCAACTGGTCTTCTTGTTCGAGGAGGCGCAGAGCTTCGCGGACCACTTCGCTGGCGGAGGTGTAGGAGCCGGAGGCGATCTTCTCGCGGATCATTTCTTCGAGGTGCGGGG
>JAYVMO010000277.1:0-2713 GCA_043758915.1 Acidobacteriota bacterium
CAAACTTTGCGCGGCTTCTGCGACCATCAACTCCGCTGGGCGCGCACTGTCCGCCAGGTCCGCCCTGCCTCCTTCTTTGGCCTGCTCTTCACGCACGGCCTTCCGTGGGCCATCGCAGCCGCTGCGGTCGCACCCACCGCCACAACATCCGCCGCCTACCTGTTCGCGTACCTTGTTCTACGCCTCTCGATGGCCTGGACCGTCGGCGTCTGGTGCATCCGCGATGAAGTTCTCCGCCGGCGCCTGTGGCTCGTGCCGTTCCGCGACTTGGTCAACTTCGCGATTTACATTTTCAGTTTTGCGTCGAGTCGTGTCACTTGGGGTGGCATCCAATACGAAATAAAAAACGATCAGATGCGCGAAATTTAGAAAGGGAACTGCCCGAACCGTTTCACCGTACAGGAGCCATATGAAGCTTCACAAGCTCGTCAAACCCTACCTGGTCAAATCCGGCCACGACTTTCGTTTGAAAGACCACGATCCCGCGGACACCCACGGACTCAAGTCCGAAGACAAAGCCGAATCCAAAGCCTGGCTCGAAAACGGCATCTCCCGCCTCGTCGAATTACAGGACGTACTCAGCGCCGATCGCACCTGGGGACTTCTCATAATCCTGCAGGGTCTCGACGCCGCCGGCAAAGACGGCACCATCAAACACGTTATGTCCGGCGTAAATCCGCAAGGCGTCGACGTTTACTCGTTCAAAACTCCCACTCCTGAAGAAAGTGCGCACGATTTTCTCTGGCGTACCAATCGCCTGCTGCCCACTCGCGGTAAAATCAACATCTTCAACCGCTCCTATTACGAAGAAGTCTTGATCGTCCGCGTCCATCCGAAACTTCTCGATCAGCAGCACATTCCGAAATCAGCCCGCGGCAAGGAACTTTGGCAGCAGCGCTATCAGGACATCTGCAATTGGGAAGAGTATCTCTTCCACAACCGCATTACCGTTCGCAAATTTTTCATGAATATTTCAAAGGAAGAGCAGAAGCGCCGCTTTCTCTCCCGCCTGGAAGCTCCCGGCAAAAGCTGGAAATTCTCCGCTGCCGATATCGAAGAGCGGCAATATTGGAACGACTATCAGGACGCTTACGAAAAGATGATCCGCCACACTTCCACAGAACACGCTCCCTGGACCATCGTCCCCGCCGACAATAAATGGTTCGCGCGCTTGCTCGTCGTGGCCACCATCAACGACACCCTCGAACGCCTGAACCTTAGCTATCCAAAAATGTCCCCGAAGCAGGAAGTCGAACTAAAGGCGGCCAGAAAAAAACTCCTGAAAAACTAACTCCCGCGCTTTTTCCGCGTTCCCGAAGTTCTCTTGCGATGCCTGAATCCTGGGTTTGTGCAAAAATATTTAGTACGATTGCTGCTGACTGGGTGTCGGCACAACCTTCAACTTCTGCAGTCCCAAATTCTTGAACAGCGTCGGCCAATAATTCTTGAACATGTTCCCCGCGAAGCGCCACGCCATGTCACTGCCATAACGTTCCATGGTCTTCGCCCCGGTCTGCTCTCTCACCGGCAAATACGTATTCGCCAGCGCCTCGCCTGCCAGCGGTCCCACGATTCCCGAAATGTTAAACACCTCATTCCCCGAATCATTTCGCGTAATCACCAATCGCGTTGCCGAATACTTCACCGAACCCCACAGCGTTGGACGTACCTGGGGAAAAAATCGCGGGTCTTGGTGCAGAACCGAAGCCAGCACGAACGTCCCAAAAAAACTATTCGAGGCACCACGCCCCATTGCCGCTCCGAAGCGCTTCCCGTATCCCTCCATGCCTTGGCCGTAATCGTGATCCGTATCTCTAGCTTGCCCAAACCCGGCGCTGACCGCCGCCGTAAGCAATCTCTCCGGCGAAATCGCTTCGTTGCCGAAAAGCTCGAACTTTTCCCACACGCTCATCGGCCCGGGTTTTACCGCGATATCCGGAAAAAACAGTGACCGCTTCGTGATGTAACCCACAACTTTTCCTGCTCCGCCCGCCGGTTCCTGCTGCTCGGCCTGCGGCTGCGGTGAATCCGGCAGCGTTTTCGTCCCCGCTCCAGCGGGTTGCTGTGCTCGCAGAGTTACCGCCGCGCAAAGGGGCGCGCATAAGAGCAGCGCCGCTCCGAATCTCTTCAGTGAAAAACACAAAAACGGTCCGCGAAACGTAAACATTTCTTCCTGCTTTCGTGATTGAATACCCCGCTAGAGGATTGCAATACAAACACGCCGCTGGATCGCGTTCCCGAACCGCTCCCAAGTTGCTGCTCAGCGTTCCCGTGATTTCCGGAGTTGACCCATGGCAGGTGCCACAAAAAATATCACGCCCGCCGAGTTGCCGCAACAATTCGCCGAGGATCCTCTTTGCGTTTCTCCCGCTGGTTGACGCCGCCAAGACTCTCGTTTTATTCTTGAAAGGTTGAAGCGCAGTCGCGGTAGCCTTCTGGCCGCTGCACTTTCTTCTGTTCTCCCTCGGCTGGGAGGTCGTCCAATTGGTAGGACTCCAGACTCTGACTCTGGCTATCCTGGTTCGAGTCCAGGCCTCCCAGCCAATTTTTTTCCGCTAATAATTTGGTTAAATTCTCCCGAAGGCCGGTTTGGCGAACGCGTTTTCGAAACTTACTGTAATTTTCTCGCCCTTCCTGACATTTCCCACGAGCGCAGGCCTGAAACATCCCAGACAAACTCCTCCTTCGTGCCGCACACTGGGATAAACCACTC
>JAYVMO010000278.1:0-3276 GCA_043758915.1 Acidobacteriota bacterium
ACAAGAAACCAGGAAAGCAACAATGACGCTCATGCCGGAAATGGGCACGCGCAGATTTCCCGGGAGCAACTGCTGAGCGAGGACGGGAATGGCAATGCCAATGAGAATACCAATAACCGCTCCGCCGCCGCTGATCAAAAATGCTTCCAGCAAAAATTGCGACATGATTTCATCGCTGGCGGCGCCCACGGCTTTACGGATGCCGATTTCCCGGGTGCGCTCTTTTACCGTGACCAGCATGATATTCATGATACCGATCCCGCTGACCAGTAATGCGATGACCGCGATGATGATCAGCACAACGGTGAGGGCGAAAGAAATAGTGCGGGCCGCGGTGAGGATAGCGACGAGCGTTTGCACATCATATTCCGCGTCGATGGGATGACGGCTTTTCAGCAGTTGGTGCATGCGGCGCTCAACCACCGGAACCATTTCCGGACTGGAGGCCTGGGCATACAAAAGGCGGAGGACGTCGACGCCGGTGAAATATTTCATCAAGGGCAAAGGAATGACTACGGATTCTTTTTGAATTTCGGAAAGGCCAAAGGTAGCAACGCGTTCGCGAAACACCCCGATGATGGTGAAATTCAGTTCACCCATGCGGAGGGAGCGACCGACGGGATTTTCCAGGCCGAACATGCGCAGTGCAAGGTCCTGGGTGATCAGGCAAACTTTGCTGCGCGTGGTTAAGTCACCGGAATCAAAATAGCGGCCGCGCAAAATCACCAGGCGGCGAATGGCCTGATAACCGCCGGCAACGCCGATCAAGCTAACGGGACGCGTGCGAGAGTCCACGACCACAGCCATCGGCTCGACGCGAATGCCCGCCACTTCCACCACACCGGGAACGGAAGCTTTTACTTCCTCCATATCCTGAACCGTGAGTTCGTAGCTGAGCGGCTGGGCTTTGTCGGGAGTTTTGATCATTTCTGCCCAGACCAGATTGGAGCCTACGGCTTCGATCTGGGAAATTACGTATTTGCGGCTGGTGAGAGCGACGGTGACGACCAGCACAATAGAGGCACTGCCGATGACCACGCCGATGGAGGTGAGAATGGCGCGCATCTTATTGGCGCGGAGTGCGTCGACAGCCACCGACATGGTTTCGCGCAAGTGCATCAGTGTGGTTTGAACCGCGAGGATGTGCTCACGAAATTCATAAGATGAGGCGGCTAATTTCCCAAACGCTTGAGCGCGTCCTGGGCCACTTTATTCTTCGGGTTGAGCTGTATCGCGGATTGATATTCGGCGCGCGCCTGGCCGGTGTTTTTTTGTTTTTCGTACAGCAAACCCAGCTGGTAATGGGCTTGCGATGGGCTTGGGTAGCCAGACTTAACCGGCGCAAGGCGCAGATAATCACGCAGTAGGGATTCGGCTGCCGGTAATTTTTCCCCGCTGTGGATCCAGGCAGCCGCGCGATAAAACCTGGCGCGGGAATCGGAAGGAGCGGCGGCCTCGCCGGCATCGGCGACGATGACCAGCTTGTCGTATTGATCGCGTTGCAGGTAGAAATCGCCAATGTTGTAGATGAGATCAGCAGATTTAGGTTTGCCGGCCAGGGCTTTGGCAAATTCGGAATCCGTGGCGGCATAATCTTTTTTCTGGGCCCGGCAATTCCCTGCTGCGTAGTGCCCTTGCGCGGGGTCCAACGTCATAAGCCTGGCGATAAGGGGCTGAGCTTTATCTTCGCCACCGCCAACCATTCCCGGCGCAGTGCAATCGTATTCCACCAGGTCCTGCGCGGCGTTGAAATTTTTCTCGTCCAGCTGCACGGCAGTCTCGAATTCTTTCTGTGTTTTGCGGGCCAGCGGATAGGCGCTGAACATGGAGGCGTGCGAGGCTTTCTCTCCGTAAGCTTCGCCCAGCCACTGGTGATACACCGAACTTTTCGGATTGCTGGCCACGGCTTTTTCGGCGCTGCTGACGGCGGCATCGGTCTGCTGCAGTTCCAGGTAGCAGCGAGCCAGGAAAAGCTGCGCGTCACCGCTCGAGGGATCCTTCGCGGCAGCGGCTTTTAGAATTTCCACGGCGCGGGAATAGTCGCCTTTTTCAAACGCCGCGCGGCCCGCTTCCAGGGAATTTTCCTGAGCGCGGAGGGCGAAGGCGGAGATTACAAATAAACAGCCTGCGATGCGAAAGAGTTTAGGAGCCAGCATTCTTGCCCTTCTGGTTGGAAATATCCATGTTGGTGATTTTGACGGTCATGCCATCGCGCAAATCAACATCCCCAGGCAATGCGACGATTTCGCCTTCCTGCAGGCCGCTGACAACTTCGTAGTTGGTGGCGTCGGCGATGCCGACTTGAATGAGCCGCTTTTCCAAAACCGGATTGCCGACGCCATTCTTGACCACGAAGACGTAGCGCTTGGCGCCTTCGGTTTCCACCGAGCCGCGCGGGACAGCAACTACGCTCAGACGCTCTTTCGAATTAATGCGCACGTTCACGTTGGTGTTGGGCAGAAGTTCCAGTTTGTCGTTGTCCACCGAGCAGAGCAGTTCGCCGACGCTGCGCGAGCCGCGCGGAACTACCTGCTTGGGAATGACGTCCGTCTTGCCCTGCCAGGTGCGATTGGGAAGGGCGTCCCAGGTAATTTTCACCGGCTGATTGGGCTCCAGCGAGCCGAGCTCCGGCTCGTCAATAAACGCGCGCACCCGGACTCTGTGCAGGTCGGCCATTTCCGCAAGCAGTTCGCCGGTTTTCACAAAGTCGCCCTGTTTCACGGGCAAGGAGTACAAGGTGCCGTCAACCGGGGCGACGATGCGGCCCTGGCGGACTTTTTCTTCCAAGAGCGCCACGTCGGCTTGCGCCTGCTGTACGGTGAGCGCACCGCGCGAAGATTCCAGATTGGCCTGGCCCTCGAATTCGTGTTTCGCGGCGATCAGGCGGGTTAATTCGGATTGCGCTTTGGCGAGCGCGAGATCATTGGCGGCGACTTCGTCCTTGGTGGCGGCGCCGTGAGCTAAAAGGCGCTGCAGAGAATCATGATTGTGTTGCAGGCGATCGCGATCGGCGAGGGATTTGGCAAGATCGCCGGACACCCGGGCCGCGTCATCGGAGCGGCCGCCGGCTTTGGCGGAGCGCAGATCGTCTTGGGCGCGCAGCAGGCGGGCCTTGGCCGCGGATAATTGCGAGGAGGCGTCCTTTACGTTCAGTTCCAGAAGCAATTGGCCTTTGCGGACGTTTTGCCCTTCGGAGACCGCCACCTTTACCACGAAAGTATCCAGCTGGGCGCGAATGGAAAAAGGAGAAATCGGCTCGACCTTGCCGTTACTGGC
>JAYVMO010000279.1:0-3230 GCA_043758915.1 Acidobacteriota bacterium
AGTCCCAGCCGCTGGCAGATGCGCTCTTCCATCTCCGGTCCCAGGTGCGCAGCGTTGCCCACCGCCCCGGAGATTTTTCCAAACGCCATCTGCGCCGCCGCATCGCGAAAGCGGTGGATGTTGCGCTGGTTTTCCGCGAACCAATTGGCGATTTTCAGCCCGAAGGTTATCGGTTCCGCATGCACGCCGTGCGTGCGCCCGATTTGCGGTGTGCGGCGAAATTCCTGCGCGCGTTTGGCCAGCACTTCGCCGAATTTCACCAGCGCCGCTTCGATCAGCCGCGACGCATCGCGCACCAGCAAAGCCTGCGCCGTATCCACCACGTCATTCGACGTCATGCCGTAGTGCAGCCAGCGCGCCGCCGCCGGATCGCCGATCGACTCGCCTACATTCATGGTGAATGCGATAACGTCGTGCTTCACGCGCGCTTCCAGTTCCAGGATGCGCGCCGCATCCACCTTGGCTCGCGCGCGAATCGTGGCCGCCGCTTCCGCAGGCACTTGGCCGGCCTCGGCAAGCGTCTCCGTCGCCGCCAGTTCTACCTCCAGCCACTTGGCGAACTTGTTCGCGTCGCTCCAGACGCAGCCCATCTCCTCGCGCGTGTAACGTGCAATCAAATCGATCTCCCTAACCTGCCACAGTTTCCAAACTCTGCCGCTTAAAAAACCATTTTCAGGCGGCCATAATTCTTGCGGAATGCTCGCCCTTCCATCATACCGTATCTCGCCTGAGCGGAAGCAGTAGCACACCAAGCTCATCGAAGTCGCGCAGAACAACCGCAATTCCGAAGTGCGTGGGCTAGACTGTGGTTTGGCTCGGCCATTCGCACGACTCGCGCGCCCTCGAGCTTTTCGAATAGGCGCTTGGCCGCGAGCCATCGTAGCGGCAAAGAAGGCAAAGAAGCAGATCATTGAAAGCATCCGGAGGAGTGTGAGACGATTTTCTTAGTTGCCATGAACTCCGAACAGCGCAAACTCGCCCTTGAATTCATCACCAACCCACCACCTGGAAGCAAGTTGGCTGAAGCGAAGGAATAGGGCATCGATCTCACTCTCCTCGTCGAAAATCTCATATTGACGCCCACAGAGCGAGCGCGAAAACTCGAAGCTGGCGCGCGCTCCATGCAAGAACTGCGGACGGCCGGCGAGATGCACAAAGTCCAGAAGTGAAGCTACCGGTTAATAAATGCCAATCGAAAGCGTCAAAGCTCGAGGGGCTTGAGCGGGACGTGCTGGGAGGCGATAAGAAGTTCTCCGGAGAAAGCGCATTCGGCGGGGCGCCGGTTCAGTGCTTCCTCGGCGGAGAGGCGGACGAGATCCGGGTTGTTGTTTTCCTGCGAGACGTGGGCAAGAACCAGATAGCGGGCGCGGGCGTCAAAGCCTTCGGAGTCGCAGAGGTACTCGCTGACGGCATGATTCGAGAGATGGCCGGTGCGGCTGAGCACGCGCTGTTTCACCACCCAAGGATAAGGGCCAACCTTGAGCATGTCGAGATCGTGATTGGATTCCAGCACCAGGCAATCCGCATCGCGCAGATGCACTTTGACGAGCTCGGGCATGTAGCCGAGGTCGGTGACCAGCGCCATCTTTGCGCCGTTGGATTTGAACGTGAAGCCGATGGGGTCCGCGGCATCGTGCGGAATGGCGAAAGCGTGGATGTCGATGTCGCCAATCGTGAAGTGCTGGCCGGCGTGAATGGATTCGACGCCGTTGAGGCGTTTGCCGAAGGTTTCCGGCAGGATGCGTTGGAGCGCGTCCATGGTGGCTTCGGTGACGTAGAGGGGCGCTTCCCAAAGGCCCAGCATCTGCGGCAGGCCGCTGCAGTGGTCGGTGTGCTCGTGGGTGATGAGAATGCCGTCGAGGCGGCCGGCGTCTTGTCCGATGGCGGCGAGGCGCGCGAGTGTTTCGCGCTTGCCGAGTCCGGCGTCAACGAGGAGGCGGGTGCGCTGCGTCTCGAGTAACGTGATGTTTCCCGAGCTGCCCGACGCCAAGATGGAAACCCGCAATCCGATGGTTCTCTCCTAAGCAGCAGATAAGGCGCAAATGAATTTTCAGAATAATGGCAGAGCGCGCTTGCGGCGTCAATGCAGAAGAGAAGACGGACCGCGTTTGTTTGCCCGGCCGAGGAGTTTTTTGTTTCCAAGGAGGAGATTTGTTAGTCTATTCGTCTCTGAGGTGGAGCGATGGCTGAAGGTGAGGCTAAGGCGGTGAGTAGCGGGCAGTTCGGCAGCACGTTGCGGCGCGATGCCTGGTGGCTGGAACTCATTCCGGTCGTCATAATTCTCGGAGGATTCGGCGTGTATGCGACGCTAAGGGCCTTCGAAGGAAAGTTTTATGAATGGGGGCCGTATCTTTCTCCGTTCTACTCGCCGCTGATCGATGCCCATCACCACTGGTGGCCTTTTTCTCCCGCCCTTCTGATTCTTGGCGGACCGCTGGGATTCCGCGCCACGTGCTACTACTACCGCAAAGCCTACTACCGCGCTTTTTTTCTCGACCCGCCAGGGTGCGCTGTAAGCGAGGGTAAACGCTCCTACAGCGGCGAGACCAAGTTTCCGTTCATTCTCCAGAACCTGCATCGCTATTTTCTGTATCTCGCCATCCTGTTTCTCGCGTTTCTTTGGTACGACGCGATTCGGGCTTTCTTTTTTGACGGGCATTTCGGCATCGGCGTGGGCACCTTGGTGATGCTCGTGAACATCTGCCTGCTGACCATCTACACCTTCTCGTGCCACTCGCTGCGGCATCTGGCGGGCGGAAAGCTGGACTGCTTTTCCTGCGCAACGTTTGGCAAGCCGCGCTACGGCGCGTGGCGCTGGATCAGCGTCCTGAATGAGCGCCACATGCTGTTCGCATGGTGCAGTCTTTTTTCGGTCGGTCTGACGGATCTGTATATCCGGCTGCTGTCCTCGGGCGCCATCCAAGATATGAGGCTCTTTTGAACGAAAAGTTTGAAACACACGAACACGACGTACTGGTCATCGGCGCCGGCGGAGCGGGACTGCGCGCGGCCATCGAAGCGCTGACGCAGGGCGCGTCGGTGGGAGTGGTCTGCAAATCCCTTCTGGGCAAGGCCCACACGGTGATGGCGGAAGGCGGAATCGCCGCGGCCATGGCCAACGTGGACTCGGCGGACAACTGGAAGACGCACTTCCGCGATACCATGCGCGGCGGAAAAACGCTGAACAACTGGCGCATGGCGCAGCTTCACGCGCAGGAAGCGCCGGAGCG
>JAYVMO010000280.1:0-2485 GCA_043758915.1 Acidobacteriota bacterium
GTCGTCCTCGATAATTACCGTAAGCGCGCCGACCGGTTCGATGACGCCGCCGATTTGTGCGGCTGCGGAAATGTGGCAATTGCGGCCAACTTGCGCGCAACTGCCGACCAGCGCATGAGAATCGATTAGAGTATTTTCGCCAACGTAAGCGCCAATATTTATGAAACTTGGAGGGGCGCAGATGACGCCGGTACCTATGAAGCTGGCGTCGCGAATGCTGGAGCCGCCGGGAACGATGCGCACGTTATCCTGCAACGTCATGGCGCGTGGAGGAAAGGTGGATTTATCGAAAAAAGGCTGGCGCCTGATGTCGATAGACATGTCCGCGAGAGTGCCCATGCGAAAGCCAAGAAGAATTCCCTTCTTCACCCAGGGATTTACGCGCCAACCCGAGGGTGAGGACGCATCAGGCTGGGCAGCACGAATTTCTCCGCGGTTTAGACCGTTCTTGAATTCCTGAAAAAGCGCAAAATGCTCCGAAGAATAGTACGCAGGTGGATTATCAAAAAGCTCTTCAATTTGTGAAGGCAGCATGCGCTCTCTCGACCAGCTTTAGGGACTCCAGTATGGCGCGGATGCGGGCTTGATTTTCCGGCTTGGCGGCAAGAAGTGGCAGCCGCCACACCGGTTTCAACAAACCCATTTCGGCCAGCGCGGTTTTCACGGGGATGGGATTAGACTCCACAAAATTAATTTCCATAAGAGAGAGATAGCGGCGATGAAGAGCGCGTGCGGCGGGGAAATTATTTTCTAGAGCCAGCTGAATCAGGTGCGTCATTTCCGCGGGAATTTCATTGGAGGCTACGGAAATCAGGCCGTGCCCGCCGAACGACATGAGCGGCAAGGCTAGGGCATCGTCACCAGAGAGCACTAGGAACTTTTCGTCGACGGAATTCAAAATGGTGGACATCTGAGAAATATTTCCCGAGGCTTCCTTGATGCCGACAATGTTATCGATGAGCGAGAGGCGCTGCACCGTGGACGGCTCGATATTCACGCCGGTGCGGCCTTGCACGCTGTAAAGAATTATGGGCAGCGAAATACCCGCCGCGATGGCCTTGAAATGCTGATACAGACCTTCTTGCGTGGGTTTGTTGTAGTAAGGAGTCACGGACAAAATCCCGTCAGCGCCTAGCGAAGCGAGTTCACGAGCGAGGGCAATGACTTCCGAGGTGTTATAGCCGCCGGCGCCCGCGAGCACCGGAACTTTGCCCTTCGCAAATTCGATGGCAATCTGAACGACGCGCAGATGTTCCTGATGGGTGAGCGTGGGGGATTCGCCGGTGGTACCGCAAGGCACGAGGAAGTTGATGCCGGCGTCGATCTGGCGTTGGATGAGAGTGCGCAGAACGGGCTCATCGAGCGCGCCGTCCTGGCGAAAAGGCGTGACGAGTGCTGTGCCGCATCCGGTAAACATGGATTGCTCCTTCCGATCTTACTTGCTCAAGTGTGCTACCGCCAAAAACGTTTCCCGGCTCAGTCGAGTTCGCTTAAAATATCGCGAAATTCGAACACTCCCTTTTTGCCGGCGATCCAATGCGAAGCGCGCAGTGCGCCGAGAGCATAGCCATCGCGATTGCGCGCAGTGTGGCGCAGGGTGATGGTATCCGATGCGGAATCGAAACCGATTTCGTGGGTGCCGGGATGCGCGCCAGCACGATTGGCAATGAGGCTAATGGGGCGATTGTAGCCGCGGGCGGTCATTTCGTCGGCCAGCTTCTTCAAAGTTCCGGAAAGCGGATCTTTTTTTTCGGAATGGTGAATCTCCCAACCCCAGGCCTCATATTCCGGTTGTTTTGCGAAAAGGGCGGCGGATTGTGCGACGATTTGCAGGAAAAGATTTACGCCAACGGAAAAGTTGGCTCCCCAGACCAGTGCAGACTCGGTTTTGGTGAAAGCCTGGTTTATCGCGGGAAGTTGATCGAACCATCCGGTAGTTCCACAAACGGTTTTGATGCCAAGTTCAGCGAGGCGAAGAAGGTTGGCAGCCGCAGCCTGCGGCGTCGAAAATTCGATGGCCACGTCAACGCCTTGCAGCGAGGCAGCGGTCAATCCGGATGCGCCAGAATTATTTTTGGAATCAAGCGTGATGCGCACTTCAAAACCGTTTACCGGCGCAAAATGCTCGATCAAGCGCCCCATTTTTCCGTTACCGACAAGCGCAATTGAGATGCTCATGCCACGCTCCCGTGAATCAGCTGGCGAGCCATGGTTGAGTACAGTTGCACGGCATCCAACAATTGTCGCTTGGGGATGCGTTCTTCGGCGGTGTGCGCCAGATGAATACTCCCGGGACCGATGAGGAAAGGCTTCCCCCACGTTCCATCAAAACTGGGAATATCGGTTGTGAATGCGACTACGGTAGTCGGTATGCCATCCAGTGAAGAGAGACGAACGGCGGGGGTGTAGAAATTTTCGCGGGCTTCCAGCGAAGTAAGGCCGGAAGCGACGGAAGCCACGGCTTTGCGAGTGGAAGCAGGATCGC
>JAYVMO010000281.1:0-9833 GCA_043758915.1 Acidobacteriota bacterium
CCAGAACTGCAACCCCCTTTAGAATCAACACTTACGAAAATGCCCACAAGTGTTGATTCTAAAGCACTTACAGGAACGCTAACTCTTTTAGAATCAACACTTACAAAAAACCGGGGGTGGGGGGTAGTTATAGTTAACCAAATATCCGACCAGGATGACCAGGATATTTGTCCCGAGGAGCATCGCGACGAAGGACCTCTCTGTTCACTTTGCCGTGCGGCCCTGCCTGCCCGCCAAGGCGCGCCGCCGCCTTCGTCACTTTCGTGGGAGCGTCACTCCTTCTCCGCGGCCTCTCGGCGCTCGCTGTTTACCCCGGCCCGGTTGCGGCGTCTCTGCATTATGCTCGTCCCCATCCTTCGACTTTCCATCTTCAGCTTTCAACCTCTTCAGTCCGTTCTTTCCTCTTCTTCTGCTATCATCCCGCCTCGTACCTCAGGAGGCGCACTGCCCGCTCGGCGCTCATCGCTCACATGACCTCTAGCTCCAGGCTCCAGGAAATCCGCACTGGCTTCGAGCGACCCTTCTGGGTCGCCAATATCAGCGAACTCTTCGAGCGCTTGTCCTACTACGCCGCCTTCGCGTCGCTCGCCCGCTACCTCCACGAAACCCTTTCCTTTCCCACGGAGCGCGCTGCGGATCTCGCAGGATGGTTCGGCGGCATGGTGTGGTTTCTCGCGATTTTTGGCGGCGCCATTGCCGACCGTCTGGGTTTCCGCCGCGCGCTTTCCCTGGCCTACCTGATTCTTGCTACCGCGTATTTCCTGCTCGGCTCTCTTGGCGCTTCATGGACGGCCCCGGTGCGCAGTGCGGTGCCGCTCTATGGCCTCGTCGTTTTCGTTCTGCTGCTTCCCGCGCTGGGCGTCGCTTTGGTCAAGCCCTGCGTCGTCGGCACCACGGCACGCGCCTCCAAGGAAAACGTCCGCTCCATCGGCTATTCCATCTACTACACGCTGGTGAACGTCGGCGGCGCGCTGGGTCCGCTGGTAGCGTCCCAGGTGCACAAACACCTCCGTGTGGAAACTGTTTTCGCGGTGGCCGCGCTCAGCGTATTCCTCATGTTTTTTGGCGTGCTGCTCTTTTTTCGCGAACCTCGCAAGGCGAACGACGCCCCGGCTCCCACTTTCGCCCAAACTGGCCGCAACTTTCTCACTGTGATCACCAACCCAAAGTTCATGCTCTTCCTGCTGATCTTCACCGGCTACTGGATCGTTTACTGGCAGGAATTCATCACCCTTCCGCTTTACGTGCATGACTATATCAATCCTAAAACCGATACCGAAGGCATGTTGGCCATCGGCCCACTCGTAGTAATTGCGCTTACCGTCGCCATGGGTGTCCTGACCCGGAAGATGGATGCCTTCCGCGCCGTCGTGCTGGGAACGCTGATTTCCGCTGTGGCCTGGATTGCGTTGGCGCTGTATCCCACAACCTGGGCCGCGTATGTGACGCTGGTTGTCGTGGCCCTGGGCGAAATCATTCAAGCGCCGCGTTACTACGA
Source organism: Acidobacteriota bacterium (assembly GCA_043758915.1). GTDB lineage: Bacteria > Acidobacteriota > Terriglobia > Acidiferrales > UBA7541 > Acidiferrum. The sequence continues at coordinate 1,499 of JAYVMO010000281.1, forward strand.
TTACATCTCGCGGCTCGCTCCCGCGGGACAGCAAGGCACGTACATGGGTTTTGCATTCTTGCCCATCGGAATCGGCTCATTGCTTGCCGGTCGCATCGGCGGAAGACTCGTCCACCATTTCGGCGAGGTCACCCATCAGCCGGAGCGCATCTGGTGGGCAGTTGCGGGAATTGGCGTGCTGACCGCGCTTCTGTTATGGATTTACGACCGCGTGATCAAACCCGGCGCGCAGGAGCCAGTCTGATGGCGGCGGGCACTTCTCACTCGAGCAGCGCCGCCTGGACGGCAACCGTAGGGGCACGATACATCGTGCCCTCTTCGCAGCGCACCATTCTCGCGCGGGTTTTTTTACCAGCTACCAGTCACGAGTCACCAATCACTTTTTTAATTGACCATGCGGCGGAGCGAAGCCAGCGCCTGGCGCGCCAGCGAATACCGCGGTTCGATTTCCAGCGCTTCCTGGAAGCAACGCTTCGCGTGGCTGTACATCTCTTTGCCTAGATACGCACGGCCCAGGTTGTAGTGAGGGAAGTGGCGCGGCTCGTAGCGCCGCGCTTCGATGGCGCGTTCGAGCCAGGGAACGGCTTCATCGAAGCGGCTTAGTTCGATGAGGTACGCACCGATGTCGTTATAGGGGTTGCCAAATTCGGGATCGATCTCGATGGCGATTTTGCATTCCGCGATGGCTTCTTCGATGCGGCCCTGAAAATGGTAGGTCCAGCCCAGAAACGTGTGGGCTTCCGCGGTGGGATGCAGCTCCAGGGAAGACTGATAAAGCTCCACGGCGCGCTCGTAGTCGCCTTCCATCTGTGCTTGATAGGCGTCTTGCAGGACTTCCCAAGCACGCGTCAGCGTTTCCTGGCTCATGATCTTGATTGTTAACACAGCGTTTTGCGTGCGTCAAAAGTACCAAGGTTCCAGTCGTGCTTCGAAGGAACCTGTCCTTTGTGCCGGGTTTGCCGCTGGAAATTCTGTCCGCAAACGGAGAAAATGGAATAAGCAGGGATCGTCGAGGATGAGGGGGACGCGTGACGCGGAATTATCTGGTTCTTGGAATTGCGGCTCTAGCCGTGGCCGGAGCAGTGCTGGCGCAGAATCAGCCGCCGAAGACGCCACCCAAGACGCAGGCAAAAAAAACAACACGGAACGGTACGGCAGATTCGGCCGCGCGCGGCAAGGAAATCTTCACCAAAAAATGCGCTGTCTGCCATTACCCGGACAGCGACGCGAAAAAAATCGGGCCGGGGTTGCAGGGCCTCTCGAAGCGCGGAACTTTTTCGGTCAACGGCAACAAGATTACCGACGAATCGCTGAAAACCTGGATCGAAAATGGCGACACACTCATGCCGCCGTTCCAGGATGTGCTCGAGACCGCGCAAATCAAGGACGTGATCGCTTACGTCAAAACGCTTTAGCACGCTGGCGTTTTACGTGAATCTTCGAGGTGAAATCCGCACGGTCGGGACGTCGTCTTTGGCCTGCGCCACCAAACCCTGCGTCGCACGGCAGCGCATTCAGATTCCGGCCAGGCCAGCGCCGCGGATAAAGAAAAAACCCTCCAACGGAATGACGCAAGTCACGCCGCTGGAGGGCAAAGTCAACTGAGACACCTGGCCGGGTACCTGGTGCCGGTGAAACCGATATCGCGCGGCATCAACGCCATGGGCGCTGGCCGATTTTCCTGCGCTGTCTTCGGGCCCGATTCCCGCGGCGCGGGAAATCTACTTCAGGATGGCGTCCTTGAACGCCTTCGACGCGCGCAGGCGGACCACGGTCTTCGCCTTGATCTTGATCGCTTCGCCCGTTTGCGGATTGCGGCCCATGCGCGCCTTGCGGTGTGCCTTCACGGCGCGGCCGATTCCGGGAATGACGAACTTGCCGGCGGCGCCCTTGGCTTCCTTCACCGCGAGCTTAAAGAGCTCTTCAAAAAAGAGCACCGCGGTTTTCTTCGGTGTGCCGACCTTCTCGGCGATGTGTGCAACGATCTTGGACTTGCTCATTGGCTTGGCTGCCATCTAGTCTGCTTATCCTCCTGATTTATCTTTCCACCCCGATGAGATCGGGGCCGGCCGCGAGCTGCGTACCCCTGTTTTTCCGCGGAAATACCCGGGCTGCAGGGCACTATAGCGAACAGGATAATAGAACGCAAGGAAAAATCACAAAAAATGCGGGAAAAATGCGATTTTTTTGGGGGTGTGTGGAAATCGCCGCCAAAAATGGGGCTTGGGAGCATGCCGGGGCCAGTCTGAAGCGCCCGAAGCGCCGCCGGAAGCGAGGGATGCGCTGTGTCATGCTCTAAATTCGCAAGGAAAGAGGGATTGAGGGCATGAGCGGAAAGACGAATTGGAAGGAATTCGAACAGAAGTTCACCGCAGCCGTGAAGCTGGCGAAGCGCCCGGTGGCGGTGGCGTTTTTGGAGGCGGCCCCGGCGGGCGTGCAGAAATTTGAGGGGACGGAACCCTCCGGGTGCAGTTTTTGGAGGCTGGCAGCCAGTGGAAAAGTGTTTTATACCGTGCCGGAAAACCACTTTAACTGCGCGGGTTGTCGCCGGACCGGGAGAAGGAAACCGAGCAGACGCTGAAAATGATGTTTGATCTGGGTTACGTCAAACCGGAAGAGGTGCCGCAGATTCCGCGGCTGGCGAAAGCGCCTGCGGCGATTGTCTATACTCCGTTGGGAGAAACTCCCGTGGCACCCGACGTGGTTTTATTCGCGTGCAAACCGGCGGCGGCAATGCTGCTGAATGAAACGGCGAACCGCGCGGGTGTGGCGAGCGGGGCTCCGGCGCTGGGACGGCCGACGTGCATGGCGCTTCCCGCTTCGCTGCAACATGGGGCGATTCTCAGCCTGGGCTGCATGGGCAACCGCGTGTACACCGGACTCGGTGAAGATGAGATGTACATTGTGCTGCGCGGCAAGGATCTTGCTGCTGTCGCCGACGCGCTTGGCGTGATCACGAATGCAAACGCGGCGCTCCATGAGTATGCAAAGGGACGCCGCGAACAGTTGGCGACGATTTAGAAGGCCGCTGAAAAAGTACTATTCTTCTCATTCCGAGCGTGAATTTTGCCCGAGCAATCTGCATTGTTCGCCGCATTTTGCAAAAAAAGCAGATTCCTCGCTTCGGTCGGAATGACAATTGCGGGCACTTTTTCAGAAACCTGTTAGAGAGAAATCCAAGAAGTAGATACGGTGCGGGCAGTTTTTCAGCGGCCTGTTAGAGAGAAATTCAAAAAGCAGATACCGATGCGTTCAATGCCGACAGGTGCAGCGCCTTCCCTTGGCTTCGCTCTGGACAGGGCTGCGCCCCTACTGATTTTGCGTGTAATTTTCGGGCGGTTAAAGTGTGGCTAGATCGGCGTAGAAGTGGGCGATGGCCTTGATGCCGCCGAAATAGTTTTCTAGGGCGATGTGCTCGTCGGGAGCGTGAGCGTTTTCGTCGGGTAGACCGAAGCCAAGCAAAACACAGGGCACCTTGAAGGTGTCGTACATTTGCGTCACGAAAGGAATGGAGCCGCCTTCGCGGATGAAGACGGCTTTCTTGCCGAAACCCTTTTCGAGAGCGGCCTGGGCCTTTTTGAAAATAGGCGCATGGTAGGGAGCGGACCAGGGTTTCCCGGTACTCAAGACGCTGAATTTGCAGGTCACTGCTTTCGGCAGGAGCTTGCGGAGGTGCTTTTCAACGAGTTTCGCGATCTGGTGAGGATCCTGGTTGGGCACCAGGCGGGTAGAGAATTTCGCAAAAGCTTTGGAAGGAATAACGGTCTTCGCGCCTTCACCGGCGTAGCCGCCCCAAATGCCGTTGAGTTCGAACGTGGGCCGAGTCCAGAGCTGCTCGATGATGGAGAAACCCTTTTCCCCGAAATAGCCGGGAGCGCCGACGGCTTCTTCAAAAGCCTTTTTCTTCCAGGGAAGAGACTTTAGAGCTTGGCGTTCGGCTTTCGAAAGCTTGGCGACACGGTCATAAAAACCCGGTACGGTGACGCGGAAATTCTTATCGTGGAATTTGGCGAAAAGCTCCGTGAGAATGGTGAGCGGATTGGGCACGGCGCCACCGTACACGCCGGAGTGCAGATCGCGCGCGGGGCCGGTGAGCTCGATCTGGTAATAGTTCAAGCCGCGGAGACTGTAGGTGATGGAGGGCACGCCCTTGGCGAGCATGGAAGTATCGGAAACCACGAGGGCATCGGCTTTGAGTTTTTCTTTGTTTTTCTGGACGTAGTCCCAGAGACTTACGCTGCCGACTTCCTCTTCTCCTTCGATGAGAACTTTCACGTTTACAGGCAGCTTGCCGTGCACTTTTTGGAGTGATTCGAAGGCCTTCAAGTGGATGTGCACCTGGCCCTTGTCGTCGGCGGTGCCGCGTCCAAAGAGATTGCCGTTGCGGACGGCGGGTTCGAAAGCCGGTGAGGTCCAGAGATCGAGAGGCTCGGCGGGCTGCACGTCGTAGTGTCCGTAAAAAAGGACGGTGGGCTTGCCGGGGGCTTCCAGTGATTCGGCGTAGACCAGCGGGTGGAGATTCGTAGGAATGATTTCAACCGATTTAAAGCCCACTGCGCGGAGGTTGTCGGCGACCCAACGCGAGGCCCGCTCGATGTCGGGCTTGTGCTCGCTTTTGGCGCTGACGCTGGGAATGCGCAAAAATTCGCAAAGCTCCGCGAGGTGGTGGTCGCGGCGACCTTCTATAAATTCAGCAAGGTTCATAGCGGGTTCCAAGGATATGAGTCCTTTCGAATCATTGGAAATTGAGCTTTCAGCGAGCACGTGCAGCAGCGTATCGAGTGTAGAACCGCGGAGGAATCCCGAGGCTGCCGTCACCCATTTTAGAGCCGGGCGCACTCCGGGCACAAGCGCGCCCGGTCGACGATACTAGTGTTACTTAATGAGCGCCTTGAAAACACTCATAATTTGGGGTTATCATTCAGCTTGTGGCAAACGGCAACGCGAACGCCTCCGGAAGTTCCTCTGCTACAGCTTCCTTCAAACAGTGGTTTTACGGATAAATTTTCGATCTTCTACGGTCCCACGGCAGATCTCTGCTGGTGTGCGCAACTGTTGTCTTCGCAGTTTACGAACTATCGCAAGTGCTCAAATCTTTCGCTGGTCAAGTGACTATTGCCAGCGTTACTCTGAGAGTGCTAGTCAATTTGGTTGTCAAGTGGGCGGTGACAATTGCAGTGTCGGGACTTTCCCTTGCGCTATATTTCAGGGAAAGGAAACAACACGAAAACACAAGAGAGCATCTGACAAAGAGAATTACAGAATTGGAGCTTCGTGCAGATCCACGCAGAACTTCTAGTCAGCTAACTCCGAGGGGACGAACGCGGAAGGAGGACGAATAGACTCATGAGCGCACTAGAGTTGAGCAGCGCCGTACAATCAATTGTTTCCTTGGTTCTTCTTGCATTTGTCGCATTTGGGTTGTGGCCCGCGCAAAGAGAAGACCTTTTTCGTCAACAAATGTTTGCGCTCCGCGATGAATTATTCGATTTCGCTGCGGACGGTAAAATAGAGTTTGATGATCCTACGTACAGCCTCCTACGCCAGCTAATGAATGGGTTCATTCGTTACGCCCATAATTTGACGCTGTACCGAACACTAATGTCATTTCTGAAGTGGCGATGCACCTCCCATGAACCTTTGAAAGGGTGGACAGTATCTTGGGAGCAAGCGCTGAATAATGTTCCAGACCAAGAGACCAAGACCAAATTGCAAGAGTTCCATTCAAGGGCGTCAATGCTCGTTGTGAGCCAATTGGTATTGAGCCCCGGACTGCTGATCTCCGTTGTGCCGCTTTTGGTGCTTATTGCTGTGCTTCATACCCAGTGGCTCAATCTTCGAAATATCTACAATGACGTGACCGGGAAAATCCCTATGTCGTTTTTGGAAGAAGAGGCTGCGAATAGTTAGGCGGCCAAAGGCTCCTCTACTCCTCATCTTCTGGGGGTTATTCAAGCGTGCATCGCCAGATCACTCTTGGCGCAAGGCCTGCATGGGGATGATAGTGGCAACAAGGAAGCTTTTGAAGCCATCCGATGCTGTTGCGAGCAATGCGGGCGGACTCGATTCCCGGCGACGAGTGGGAGAAGCTACGTTCGAATGAAGGAGTACGCGCAGAATGGGAAGGCGGGGATGGTTGCATTTGGGGAACACCTGACCGGAGGGCCAATTGACGCTGTGGCAGGGGCGCTGGAAGATGGCTGCATGAGCGAAACCACGACCACCACGCCCCGGCGGAGCAGCCGGGTATTTCACAAGATGCGCGTACAGGCGAAGGGCCGCACGCACAATGGACGGAAATTCAAGGAGACGTGCGACACCGTGGTGGTGAATGCGCATGGCGGACTGCTTTTTCTGAAACACGAGATCGATAATGGGGAGATGCTCGTGCTGATCCACCCAGAGACGCTGGAAGAGCAGGAATGCCGCGTGGTGTACCTGGGAGAACCGGGAGATAAAGGGCAGCGCGTTGGCATAGAATTCCTGACGCCGGCGCCATATTTCTGGGGAATGGAATTGGCGGATAAGCCGCCGGCATCCGACGGCGGGGTTAGCTCAGTTCACTGAGGCGGGCTGTGCCGCGGCACGGACTGGGATCCGATTCGCACGGTGCTTCCAAAAGTCAAACAACCTCCACAAGAGCAGTACACCGACGATCGCACCGTAGAAGAGCGGCTTGCGAATATCCGATTTGACCAGCCAATAGTAATGAATGACGCCGCAAACGGCGGCGACGTAAATGGCGCGATGGAGCTGCTGCCAGCGCTTTCCGCCAAGGCGGCGAATCCAGCCAGCGGTGGACGTGATGGCCAGGGGAATTAGCAGCACGAAGGCCGTGAAACCGACGGTGATGAAGCGGCGCTTGAGGACGTCGGCCCACATTTCGGAGAGATTGAAGAATTTGTCGAGCACGAGCCAGGTCGAGAAGTGCAGACAAACATAGAAGAAAGCAAAAAGGCCGAGCATGCGGCGGAAGCGAATGAGTTCGGGCAGGCGCAGGAGCTTGCGAAACGGCGTGATGCACAGGGTAAAGACGAGGAAGCGCAGGGTCCAGTCACCGGTGAAGTGCGTGATGAATTCGATGGGATTGGCGGTGAGGCCGGAATGAAGCGCGCGCCAGCCGAGGATGGCGAGGGGCGCGAGACCAAGCAGAAAAACAATGACCTTGGCCCACTTGCTGGAGAGGAAGGCGTGCACGCGGTCGTTCCTGGTCAGTAGTTCTTGCGCAGGTCCATGCCGTTGTAAAGGCTGGCTACCTGATCGCCGTAGCCGTTGAACATCAGCGTGGCGCGTTTGAAGATTTCGCCGAGACGGCGTTCTTTCGCCTGGCTCCAGCGCGGATGATCGACGGTGGGATTCACGTTGGAGTAGAAACCATATTCGTTGGGAGCGATAAGATTCCAGGTATTGCGCGGCTGCTTTTCGACGAAACGGATTTTCACGAGGGACTTGATGCTCTTGAAGCCGTATTTCCACGGGAGGACCATGCGCACGGGAGCGCCGTCCTGATTGGGTAATGTTTCGCCGTACATGCCGACACAGAGGAGCGCGAGGGGATGCATGGCTTCGTCGAGACGCAGGCCTTCGACGTAGGGATAGTCGAGACCGGTGAATTTCGCTTGGGGCATCTGCTGGGGATCAAAATAGCTTTCGAACGCAACGAACTGTGCCTTGGGAGCGGGCTGGACGAGCTTGATGATGGTGTTGAAGGAAAAACCGATCCAGGGCACGACAATCGACCAAGCCTCGACACAACGATGGCGGTAGATGCGCTCCTCAAGGGGAGCGAGTTTCAGGATTTCGTCCATGGTGAACTTGCGGGGGGTTTTGACTTCGCCTTCGACGGAGACGGTCCAGGGTGAGGTTTTGAAGTTCTTTGCGTTTTTGGCGGGATCGCTTTTGTCGGTGCCAAATTCGTAGAAATTGTTGTAGTGGGTAACGTCTTCGTAGGAGTTTTGTTTCTCGGTGGTGCTGAAAGGACTCTTTGCAAGGCCGGTGAGCTTGGTGTTGGCGAGAACGGCTTGGCGCGGAGAAGCTAGATCCCAGAGGTGGCTGCCAACGATAGCCGAAGCGCCGGCGATACCCATGGCCGCCAGAAATTTGCGGCGGTCGAGATAGACGGACTTGGGCGTGACGTCGGCGTAAGTCAAATCAGGGGCTTTGCGAATCAGCATGGTTTCCTTCCGATACCCTGAAAGCGTTCGGGCGCTCTCTTATTTTACGTTTATCCCATTCTATTGGATGCAAGAAACTGAGCAGGTGTTCTCGCAGGCAGTGGTACGGCCAAGAGCAGACTTCAGTTCCTGCCACTTTATAAGAGTCGTGCCAGATTAAA
>JAYVMO010000282.1:0-6471 GCA_043758915.1 Acidobacteriota bacterium
GGGCAATTCCCAGCCCTGGCGAAAAGGCCGGCCTTCTGGTGGCCGCCCAAAACAAGGACTCGCGCGCGGGGTTTTCGTGTCGTACTGGTTTCGCAACGACAATCGATTGCCGCAAGCGCGGCTGGCCGTGGCCTCCTACATCATCGTGGGAATGATCGGGCTGTTGCTGATCGGATTCTGGAAGCTGCAGGTCATCGATTCCGACAAGTACTCCTCGATGGCGGAGCGCAATCGGGTGCGCTCGATTCCCATCATCGCGCCCCGCGGACGCATGCTGGACCGCGATGGCCGCGTGCTGGTCGACAACTATCCTTCCTTCAGCGTCCTGCTTCTGCGCGATGATCCCGCGCTTGTCGAGAAAAATCTTCCCGCCATCTCCGACGGCCTGGGGATTTCGCTCGCGGACCTGAAAGATCAGCTCGAGAACACCAAGAATCTTCCGAAATTCCAGCCCATCGTCATCAAACCGGAAGCATCGCAGGCCGATGTGGCCTTCATCGAATCGCATCGCTCCGATATTCCCCTGCTCGAAATGCTCATGGTGCATCGCCGCCGCTATCTCCCCGGCGGCTTCATGGGCCACGCCAGCGGGTACGTGGGCGAAGTGAGCGAACAGCAAATCGAAGCCAGCAACGGCAAGCTGCGCCCCGGTGACTTTGCGGGAAAGACGGGCCTGGAGCGGCAGTATAACGACCTCCTGCAGGGCACCGACGGCATGCGCCGGGTCATCGTCAACAGCGTGGGGAAGGAAGTCGGCCGCCTCTCGACGCAGGAAGCCATTCCCGGCAAGCAGATTCAGCTCACCATCGATTACGACTTGCAGCAGGTCGCCGAGCAATCGCTGGGGGCCCGTCCGGGCGCGGTGGTGGCGCTCGATCCCCGCACGGGCGAGGTGCTGGCCATGGTGAGCCGTCCCACGCCTGATCCCAATGATTTTGCCGTGCGCATCTCGGGCGAGGAGTGGAAACGGCTCAACGATGATCCCTTACACCCGCTGCTGAACCGCGCCATCCAGGCGCAACTTGCGCCCGGTTCTATTTTCAAGATCGTGACGGCCACGGCGATGCTGGAGGACAAAGTCCCGCCGGAAAACTTCACGGCATTTTGTCCCGGATACGGCATATTTTACGGCCGGCTATTCAAATGCTGGGTGTACGGCAAAAGCTCGCACGGTGTCGTCGATTTGCGCAAAGCGATACTGGAGTCGTGCGATGTCTTTTTCTACAACGTGGGCATGCGCCTGGGCATTGACCGGCTGGCTTATTACGGCAGCAAGCTGGGTCTCGGGCACAAGACCGGTATCGATCTGCCTTCGGAGGAGCCCGGGCTGATGCCTTCCGCGGAATGGGTCCAGAGAGTCTTTCACCGAAAATGGTATCCCGGTGAGACGATATCGGTTGCCGTGGGCCAAGGTGCGGTGACGACAACGCCGCTGCAACTCGCCCGGATGATCGGGGGAATCGCCATGGGCGGCATCTTCAAGCAGCCGCACCTATTGAAGGATGCACGGAATGTAGGCGAAGAGCGATTCGAAATCTCCGAACCGACGGTGCAAAAAATCACCGACGCGATGTACGGCGTGGTGAACGAGGGCGGTACGGGCGGATCGCTGAAACTAGCGGGGATTGAACTCAGTGGAAAATCAGGGACCGCCCAGGTGATCGGTTATGCGACACGCGATCGCCTGCGAAAACAGAAAAAATTTGAGGACAACGCGTGGTTTGTCGGTTATGCGCCGCGCCGCAACCCGGAAATCGTGGTGGCGGTGCTGGTGCAGGAGAGCGGCCAGCACGGAGGAACGGCTTCCGGGCCGGTCGTGCGCGACATCATCAAAGCCTACTACGACAAGAAGAACAAGAAGTCGCAAGGGCAGTATACGGCTGAGGTTACGCAGGCTGATTTCGCTAAGCGCACGGCGCCCGCGGCCGCCATGCAACCCCCACCGGTGATCAAGCCGGAGAATGCCGTGGCAGGTGGGCCGGCTCGCGCGGTGAGCACCGTGCACGAGCGTTAAATTTTTTCCGTCCGCGGAGGCCCAGCGAGGAATCTCTCGCGCTCCGTTCGACGGGCATGGAAGAGACCATGAACGACGCACCCGGAACTCGCGATTACGACTGGTGGCTTCTGGCTATCCTGGCGGCGATTTGTGCTCTTGGCGTGGTCGAAATCTATTCGGCCACGCACGGCAGCGCCCTCGCCGGCATGCACATGAAGCAGGTGCGCTGGCTGGTCATCGGCTTCGTGCTGATGTTCGCCCTTTCACGCCTCGACTATCACCTGATCCTCGACCAGGCTCCCATTCTCTACGTCCTCGGCATCGTGGCCCTGATCGCGGTGCTGTTGGTCGGCCATACGCGCTTTGGCGCCAAACGCTGGATCCCCATCCTCGGCGAGTTCTTTCAGGTGTCGGAATTGGTCAAATTGATTATAATCATTGTGCTGGCGCGCTTCTTTGCGGAGGTGCGCACAGACGAGCTTGATCTGCGCGATTTGATCAAGGCAGGTCTTTTGGTTGGTATCCCGCTCGTATTGATCCTCAAGCAGCCCGATCTGGGCACGGCACTCGTGCTCATACCCATGCTGATTGTTGGAGCTTTTCTGGCGGGATTGCAGTGGCAGCACGCGGCAGTTTTTACGTTGGCGGGGATTTTGCTGGTCGGGGCGGTCTTCTATCCCCCGGTTAGCCGGCATATCCTTAAGCCATATCAGCGGGAAAGAATCACTTCTTTTCTGCACCCGGAAGAAGATGCCAAAGGCTCCGGCTATCAACTTTTGCAATCCAAGATTGCCGTGGGTTCCGGCGGGTTCTGGGGCAAGGGGTTTGGCAAGGGCAGTCAGAATCAACTGGGCTACATCCCCGTCCGTTATTCCGATTTTATCATGTCGGCTTGGGCTGAAGAACAGGGATTCAAAGGCGTGCTGGTTGCGCTGGGGCTGTATATGGCGCTTCTGCTCCGCTTAGTGCAGAATGCTCAACGTGCGAAAGATCGCGCGGGAATGTTTCTGGTCATGGGCGTGGCAGCGGCGCTGGGTTTCCATGTGTTGGTAAACGTGGCCATGGTGATCGGCGCTGTGCCGGTAACCGGCATCCCGTTACCCTTAATGAGTTACGGGGGTTCCGCCACGCTGTTTGTTTTCCTGGCGATTGGCCTGGTGATGAATGTACGGCTTCGCCGCTTCGTCAACTGACCAAGCCGCCAGTGCCGTGTGACGCGTTCCGGCTCGCCGGAAGCGCACCGGAAAAGAATTAGGTTCCGTGGGCCGCTTTGCGGTCACCGGAAATGGTGGCCGCTCCGTAGCCACCAAGAAACAGGATCTTTAGAGTGAGGACAGCATCGTCCGCCGTTCGCCCGGAAAGCTCCCGGCAACGGACCAGCCTCGATAGACTGAGGAAGTCTCTTCCCTCTGGCTTCGAACGTACAGCCACCTCCCTACAGGTGTGGCCCACGTGTGTCCCGGCTTGTCCGGGGCTGGCGCCGATTTCCCAAACGTCCGACGGGCAGAAGCCTGCGGCGATGCGTCCTGTCCATCCCGGCTTTGCCGGGATTGCACAGAAAGGTGGCCCCGGCTTGTTCGCGGCCACGCAGAAGGAGTTTTCATGTCGAAAGAATTGGTTATTTCCGCGGCCTCCCACGAACGGCGGGTCGCGATTCTCGAAGAAGGCCAGCTAGTCGAAATCTACATCGAACGCGAAAAAGAGTTCGCACTCGTCGGCAGCATCTACAAAGGCAAAGTCACCCGCGTCCTTCCCGGCATGCAGTCGGCCTTCGTGGATATCGGCCTCGATGGCGATGCCTTCCTCTACGTCAGCGACGTTTTTGAAAACCTCGAGGACTACGACCACGGCCATGGCCACGAGCAACCACAGTCCGCTGCTCCGGCGCCGCCGGCTGGTGCGCACATCGTCGAAGCCCTGCCGGGTGAGACGCTGGCCCACGCAAGTGCTTCCCACGAAGAAATACATCTAGATGACGCGCATCAGGAAGAAGCGCATCACGAGGAAGTCCAGCAAGAGGAGCACTCTGCTCACCATGACGTAACCGCTACCGAAGGCGAGCACCAGGAACATCACGGCACCGCGCCCGGAGGCGCACAAGAAGATGTTCACGCTGCCGACGAGCGCCAGCCCGAATCCAATGCCTCGGCTCCGCAGAATTTTGCGCCGCACTACAATCCCACGCAGAACTACCCGGCGCGCTCCGACCGCGGCGGGGACCGCGGCAGCAATCGCGGTGGCGATCGCGGCGGGGACAGAGGCGGGGACCGCGGACGATGGGGCCGCCGTGGTGGTCGCCCGCAAGGCGCCGCTCCGGGCGGCGGACGGAATCTGCCTCCTTCGAAGTACGCAGCTCCCCAGGGTGGAGAATCTCGCGGCAGAGAACCGCGTGGTTACGAAAATCGTGGCGGGCAGCCCCGCGGTTTCGATAACCGCCACCAGGATGGCCCCCGGCATGCCGGACCATCTGCTCCCGCGGATCGCGTTTCGGCCACGAATAACCCTGCTGGGGCTGAAGAGCCCATCCTGCTCCCCGGCGAATCGCTCGCAAAATATCGTGGCAAGCCGCTGGCAACTCCGCCGCCGGCAAGCGTCGCACCCGAAATTGAGGGCGTGCAGCCGCAAACGGAAGAACTTTCGCCGCGCGCGGCCGGCACGGCGCCAGCAGGCGGCGCAAATGTGCCTCGCCGTTTCTCTGGCGGCCTGCCCCGCTGGCTCCTCGCCGATTCCGGCTCCGAAGCGGAAGCGGCCCCAGCGCAGGAAATTTCCGAAGCTACGGAAGAAACTTCCGCCGGAACAACGGCGCAAGAACCCGAGGTTCACTCCAGCCAGAATCACTCTGACGCCGAACTCAGCGACGATCAGGTTGCCGCATTGGCCGCAGATTTCGTCGAGGCCAAACACGAAGAAGCTACCGAAGACGCCGAAGCAGATGCTCTCGTGGGTGGCGCGGAATTCGAAGGTGGCGAGGAGGACGAAGAAGAGGGCTCCGCAACGGAAAAACTTCACTCCGAAGCGGTCTCCAGTCTTTCGCCGGAAGAAACCGCCGAAGTGGAAGCGGGCCGTGCCGCTAGCCGCGCGGAGTTCGAGGCCGACGCGGCACAAGAAAGCGCCGAACACGCCGCCGCTCTTGGCGAACATCCTGATGCTGAGCTCCATCACACCGAGGACGAAAAGGAAGAAGACACCGAGGACCACGGACACGCGGAGCTTCTCGAAGAAGAGCAGGTTCACGCCGAAACCGAAACAATCGCGGCATCTTCAGGTGATCCTGTCGCCGAAGCCGCAACCATCGAGGAAGACGCCATCTTGCTTCCTGGCGAGACCCGCTCGCCGCGCATCGGCGGCTCAGGAGCTCCTCGCGAAGATTTCCCGCGCGATTCCGCGCGCATCGGCGGTAACCCGCGCTCGCGTTTCCAGCGGCCCTTCCGCAGCGGTGGACGTGACCGCGGTCGCGACAATCGTGGCGGCAGACCCGATAGCCGTGGCAGCAGACCTGATAGCCGTGGCGGCAGACCCGATAGCCGTGGCAGCAGGCCCGATAGCCGTGGCGGCAGGCCCGATAGCCGTGGCGGCAGGCCTGATAGCGGCGCTCGTCCGTCGACCGGCCCGAGTTTCGAACGCCGCCCCAGCGGTCCCGGTGGCCCCCGGCAGGACCGCGGACGTCCCGGTAGCCATTCCGGGCCTTCACGCCGTCCGCAACTCATTTCCGAAATGTTGAAGGCCGGTCAGGACATCGTCATCCAGATCGCCAAGGAACCTCTCGGCAAGAAGGGCGCGCGCATCACCAGCCACGTCGCTTTGCCGGGCCGCTTCCTGGTCTACATGCCCACGGTGCAGCACACTGGCGTTTCGCGAAAAATCATCTCCGCGGAAAACCGCTCGCGTCTTCGCCGTCTGGTGAGCGAAGCCGGCAACAGCTACCCCGGAGGCTTCATCGTGCGCACCGCCGCCGGCGGCGGCACCGACGATGAGATCCGCGCGGACATCGAGTTCCTCGGCAAGACCTGGAACGAAATCAAGGAGCGCAGCGAGCAGCGCAAATCTCCCGCTCTTCTGCACCGCGACCTCGATCTTGTCGAACGCATGCTCCGCGACTACGTCAGCGACGATTTCACCGCCATCTGGATCGATAACGAAGAGGAATACGGCAAGGTCGTCGAATTTGTCAGCCGCTTCCAGCCCCAGCTCGTCAGCCGCGTCAAGCTGTACACCAAGGAAACCCCCATCTTCGAGGAGTTCGGCATCCAGCACGAACTCGACAAAGCGCTGCGCGCCAAAGTCTGGCTCAAGTCCGGCGGCTACATCGTCATCAACCACACCGAAGCGCTGGTGGCCATCGACGTCAACACCGGCAAATTCGTCGGCAAAGGCTCCACACGCCTCGAGGACACCATCGTCAAGACCAACCTCGAAGCCGTAAAGGAAATCGTCCGCCAAATTCGCCTCCGCGACCTCGGCGGCATCATCGTCGT
>JAYVMO010000283.1:0-2986 GCA_043758915.1 Acidobacteriota bacterium
TTGAGGGTGGGGATTTGGTGTGGAATGCCGAAGGGATTGAAGCGTTACTACGGGCAGGGCCAGTTCCACTTTCTGACCTTCAGTTGTTATCGGCGATTGTCGCTGCTCGGAACGGTGCGGGCGCGAAATCTGTTCGTGAAGGAACTCGGCAGGGTACGCGAAGAGTACGGCTTTCTTCTCATCGGATATGTGGTGATGCCGAATCACGTGCACCTCTTGATCAGCGAGCCCAAGAAGCGCACGCCCTCGACGGTACTGCAAATGCTCAAGCAGCGGGTCTCTAAGAAAATGCGAAAAAGCAGACAGCCAGTGCCAAAAGCCCAGATGAGAATTCCATTTCCAAAATTTGTCGGAGAGTTGCCACAGTTCTGGCAGCCGCGGTTCTACGATTTCAACGTGTACAGTCATGAGAAGAAGAAGGAGAAATTGGAGTACATGCATGCGAATCCGGTGAATCGGGGGCTGCTGGAGCATCCGAAGGATTGGCCGTGGAGTAGTTTTCTGTTCTACGCCCGAGACCTGCCGGGGTTAGTGCTGATCGATCCGGTGGATTGAGAGCAGTTTTTCGGACGAAAGGACAACGTCAAAATCCCCACCCTCAAAAACCGAGGATGGGGCACCCACTTCAAGACAAGAGAAGAAGGAACGTGACCGGGCCACCCGTCCCTCGACGAGAAGACTACGCCGCGCGGTATCACGCGGGCCGGCGTTTCGCCGAGCGAGTGGTGATATGATTTGCGGGAGGAAGAGGAGCCAGCGATGGGCGACAAACGCGGGCAGGCCATACGATTTGAGGATCGAATCGTCCGGGATAAGGGCATTTCCGGCGGCGAGGCTGTTTTCAAGGGAACGCGAGTGACGCTGCGCACGGTGCTGGCGAGCCTTGCGGCTGGCGACTCCGCGGAAGAAATCCTGGCCGACTTTCCCGCGTTGAAGCGCGAAGACGTGCAAGCGGCGATCGCGTTTGCGGCAACCTCGGCTGAAGAGGACCTTCCCGTTCCCGCCGCGCCTCAGATTCGATGAAAATCAAGATCGACGAAAACCTTCCGTGGCAAATTGGAGCTCTGCTGAAGATACGTGGGCACGAAGTGCATGCAGCGGGCGAAGAAGGCTTGTCCGGATGCACGGACGAGAAGCTTTGGGCGACGGTGCAACGAGAAGGACGCTTTCTGGTGACGCAGGATCTGGACTTCTCGGATGCCAGACGATTCGCGCCGGGAACGCACTACGGGATTCTTTTGATTCGGCTGCATTCCCCAAGCAGAAGCAGCTTGATCCGCCGGATGGATGAAATCCTACATAGCGAAGATGTGAACCAGTGGGCCAGATGCTTTGTGGTTGCCTCCGAGCACAAATTGCGAGTGCGCCTCCCGGCAAATCCATAGTTGTTCATCTACAGGACGCTCCGTCAACTCAGCACCGGCCAATTAGCGAGTGGTGGGACAGCAAGCAGCCAAGTGAAGCGCGACCAACTGAGTTGAGACGCGCATCAGTTCGCTTGCTGCAAGCGACAATCTGAGCAGCAGCGGGGAGAGTGGCGCGAAGTCTTTGCCCTGAAAGGTAAAGAGGGAACGGTGTATCGCGCTGCCGTGGGGAAAAGCACGAGGAGGAAATGCGAAGGGTCAGGCGGATTCGGGTTCTTCGATTAGGGATTCCTGGCGGACGACGACGACGATGCCGGAATCGGTGACGTGGTAGCGGCGGCGGTCGGCTTCGAGGTCGTAGCCGATTTCGGTGCGTTCGGGAAGGCTGACGTGGCGGTCGATGATGGCGCGGCGGATGCGCGAGTGGCGGCCGATGTTCACGTGATTGTAGATGATGGATTCGGAGACTTCGGAGTAGCTATTGACGCGCACGTTGGCGCCGAGAAGAGAGCGCTGGACGCGGCCGCCAGAGATGATGGAGCCGCCGGCAACGATGGAATCGAGGGCCACGCCCATGCGCTCGGCATCGGCGAAGACAAATTTGGCGGGCGGATACTGATGCTGCCAGGTGCGCAGAGGCCATTCCTTGTCGTAAAGGTTGAAGACCGGGGAAACGCTGACGAGGTCCATGTTGGCTTCGTAGTAGGCGTCGAGAGTGCCGATGTCGCGCCAATAGAGCGCATCCTTCTGGTTTTCGTCGACGAAGTTGTAAGCAAAGACGCGGTGTTTAGAAATGATGCGCGGGAGGACGTCTTTGCCGAAGTCGTGATGGGACTTGGGGTCCTCAGAATCGGCGAGGAGTACGGGGATGAGCAGCTGGGTATTGAAAATGTAGACGCCCATGGAGGCGTTGCAGTGGCCGGGATGATGCGCGGAGTGTTTGGGGGCTTCCGGTTTTTCCTCGAAGCCCACGATGCGCCAGTCGTTGTCGGTTTCAATGACGCCGAACTGGCGAGCGGCTTGTTCGACGGGGATCTGAATGGTGGCGACGCTGACGTCGGCCGCGGATTCGATGTGGCGCGCCAACATCTTGGCGTAATTCATTTTGTAAATATGGTCGCCGGAGAGGATGAAGACGTACTTGGAGCGCTCGCTGCCGATGGAATAGATGTTCTGGTAGACGGCATCGGCGGTGCCTTGATACCACTCCTTGGAGACCCGCATTTGCGGCGTGAGTACTTCGATGTATTCGCCGAGACCAGCCAGAGGCGACCAGCCAGCGCGTAGATGACGGTTCAGACTGAGAGCTTTGTACTGGGTGAGGACGAAGATTTTGCGGAGGTCGGAATTGATGCAGTTGGAGAGAGTGATGTCGATGATGCGGTAGAGCGCGCCGAAGGGAACCGCGGGTTTGGCGCGGTCGCGGGTGAGCGGCCAGAGGCGTTCGCCCTGGCCTCCGGCAAGAAGGACTCCAATGGCATCGCGCATTACCGACATGGGTGAACCCCCGTGGCGCGGCTAGGAAGCGGCTCATTCTACGCAAGGGCGGTGGGGAGTACAAGCGGCGTGCTGGAGCGCGGGGGAGCGAGGGCGGTATATTTGTACTATAATATTACTAGATA
>JAYVMO010000284.1:0-3174 GCA_043758915.1 Acidobacteriota bacterium
GAAGAATGCACCATGTGCCAAAGCAAAGCCTGGAAAAGAAGCAGGATTCTCTTCCCCCGCCAGCCCGCCTGCGGCATAATCCCCCCGCACCTAGTTACAGCATCATGACACTGCGGCGGCGAGGGAGGTTTCGGTGAGCGAACAAACGGGAACTCGCGACAAGGCCTGGAGTTCCACGGCACCCCCCGGCGAATTCCGCAGCTACGTGCCCGCGGAAGAGACGCTCAAAGAATTCACGCTGCGCGCCGTCGTTCTGGGCGCACTCTTCGGGCTGCTTTTTGGCGCGGTCACCGTTTACGTGGGCCTGCGCGCCGGCCTCACCGTCTCCGCTTCCATTCCCATCTCGGTCCTCTCCATCAGCATTCTTCGCAAGCTGGGCGTGTATCTGCCGCCATTTGGACGCCCTACCATCCTCGAAAACAACATTGTGCAGACTACCGGCTCCGCCGGGGAATCGCTCGCCGCCGGCGTGATGTTCACGATTCCCGCGCTAATCTTTCTCGGCTTCGGCTCGGAGTTCACGTTCTGGCGCATCTTCCCCCTCGCCCTGCTCGGCGGATGGCTTGGCGTCCTCTTCATGGTCCCACTGCGCCGCCAACTCATCGTCAAGGAACACGGCAACCTCATTTTTCCCGAAGGCACCGCTTGCGCCGACGTGCTGGTCGCCGGTGAGCGAGGCGGATCGTTTGCGGGCCGGGTTTTCTGGGGGCTGGGGCTCGGTGGCATCTACACCTTCTTTATGAACACCTTTCAGGCCTGGACTTCTCAACCCGAAGGCCGTCCCAGTTGGTTTCCTGGCGCCTCGTTCCGCGCCGCCATCTTTTCCGAATATCTCGGCGTGGGCTACATCATCGGTCCCCGCGTTTCCGGCATCCTCTTTGCCGGCGGCATCATCTCGTGGCTGGTCATGATGCCAGCCATCAAGTTTTACGGGCAGATGGCTGGCAACACCCCGATCTATCCTTCCACCATTCCCATCCCACTGATGAGCCCGGACGACATTTGGAGCAGCTACATCCGCCCGATGGGTGCGGGAGCGGTTGCGGCCGCTGGCTTAATCACGCTGCTGCGCACCATGCCGACGATCATTTCCGCTCTGCGCGCGGGTCTCAAGGACGTGCGCGCGGAAGGCGCTGGGGAGTCCACGGCCTCCAGCCGCATCGATCGCGACGTGCCCATGCGCCACGTGATCCTCGGCTCCATCGTCATCGTGGCCATGATGTGGGTCTTGCTGACGTTTCATCCCATGAAGGGCGCGGCAACCCTCTGGTATCAAAACCTTTTTGCCGGCTTGTTCGTGGTGGTCTTCGGGTTTCTCTTTGTCACTGTCGCTGGCCGCATCAGTGGACTGCTCGGCAATTCTTCCAATCCCGTCAGCGGCATGAGCATCGCCACGCTGATGGCTACCTGCGCCATCTTCTTTGTGGCCGGTTGGACGGCGCCCAATTACTCCGTCCTCGCGCTGATGATCGGCGGAGTCGTCTGCACCGCCGCGGCCATCGCCGGCGCCACTTCGCAGGATCTCAAGACCGGGTACCTCGTTGGTGCCACGCCGTTCTGGCAGCAGCTGGGGCTGCTCATCGGCGTCACGGTCTCCACCGTCGCGATTGGCGCGACTCTCAATCTGATGAACAAGGGACTCGAGAAATACATACCCACGCGGATTCCGGTCAGCATCCAGGCTTTGCCTTCGGGCGTTAGAGTGGAAAGAGACGTCTTCACCTACCAGGGCAAAACCTACTCACTCATCAATTCCCTGGGATCGCATGAAATCCCGGACGGCGAATACCTTTACGATGCCGCCAGCAAACAAATCGAATACCAATGGGCGCAGGGCATCGGCGGCGACAAAGCGCCGGCTCCGCAAGCGCGTCTCATGGCCACGGTCATCAACGGCATTCTCAACCAGCGCCTCCCGTGGCGTCTCGTCTTGATGGGTGTGGCTCTGGTCATCGCTGTGGAAATCCTGGGAGTGCGTTCTCTTGCGTTCGCTACTGGCTCGTATCTCTCCATCGCCACCACCGGCGCCATGTTTGCCGGCGGACTTGTGCGCCTGCTCGTCGAAGCCACCACCAAGAAAAAAGACGAAAGCGAAGCCAGTCCCGGCGCTCTCTATTCCAGCGGACTCATCGCCGCCGGCGGCGTCTTTGGCTTGCTCGGCATCGTCATCAATCTCTTCCAGGATCCCGAAATCTCCAACAACGTGCCCCATTGGGTCTCGCGGATTTTCCGGCTACCATGGCGGGCGGACCTCTTTGCCTTCGGCCCCAAACATTGGCCTTTCCTCGCCGCGCCCGACCATGGAATGCCTTCGTCCGCGCAGTCTCTGCTCGGCGTCCTCATGTTCGCGCTTCTCGCGGCCTCGCTCTACTACTTTGCCCGCAAGAAGCTCGATTAACTTAGACACCACCGCTTTGACGCGCGACCCGCGCCGCCGTACACTGCGCTTATGGGCTCGCGCTCGGGCATGAAGAGCTACCGCATCAGTTTCGATTTCTTCATTACTCCGGGTGTGAAGTTGCTCTTGATCGCGAATTTCGCGGTCTTCTTCTTCGAAGTCCTCCTTCATCACTTTTCGGGACTAGCCGCGTACCAATGGCTGCTCAAGTGGTTCGGCCTCGTCCCCGCCGGCGTCGTGCCTCTGATGCGCATTTGGCAGCCGTTCACCTACCTCTTCCTGCATGACGTCAGCACCGTTTGGCACATTCTCATGAATATGCTCATGCTCTGGATGTTCGGACGGGAGCTCGAACTGGTCTGGGGCAAGAATCGCTTTCTGCGTTATTACTTTCTCACCGGCGTCGGGGCCGGAATCGTCAACATCATCGTGAAAACGATTCCCACGTTTTGGGGCCATCCCTATTCCCTGGTTCCCACCATCGGCGCATCCGGCGCCATTTTTGGGATCATGATTGCCTGCGCCATACTTTTTCCCGACCGCCGCGTCTACCTTTTTCCTATTCCTGTGGCGATGAGTATGCGGACCGTCGTTGCCATCATGGCGGTGTTTACGTTCCTAGGTACTTTCGGTTTGGGCGACGATAAAGTCAGCCACATTTGCCATCTGGGTGGCATGTTGATCGGCTGGCTCTATTTGCGCCGCGGTTCCTTCCTCTACAATGTCCGCAACACCGTCTCCGATTGGCAACATCAGCGCAATCGCAAGCGCTTCCA
>JAYVMO010000285.1:0-5172 GCA_043758915.1 Acidobacteriota bacterium
GCCAGCGGCTTGGACTACGGGAAAGACCTCGCCGAAAAACAGCTATTCGAAAAGCTCGGGCCGCGCATCGCCGCGCGCCTGGCCGCGAAGCTGGGGGAAGAAACCGCGGAGAAGTGGGCTGGCCGCTTGATTCCGTTGGCTAGCTCAGCGATTGGCGGCGCGCTGAATTTTTCTTTTGTGCGAAGCTGGGGCCGCCGAGTGCAGCGGAATCTGCGCGCCCGGCATCTCGCGGAGCGTCCCTCCGGCGCGGCGTATGCTGCCACACAGGTCATTCCCACATAACGACCGCGACGGTAGCACAAGTCTCCCATACGGCGACTGAGGGAGCGATATGATTTCCTGCGCGTCTAACTCAACGTCATGAATGGCCGTCACTGCTTTTTCGCATCCCTCATTTTGCTGCCGTTGTCCGGCGGATTGCTCGCCGCGATGCTGGCGGCCGCGCAACAAGAGCAAATCAAGGGCATGCCCGCCGAGCCCGCGGATGCCGCGGAAGTGCGCGCACAGATTGCCAAGATCGAAAAGTTGCTGCCGACGCTTCCCGATCGCGGCGCGGCGCTTTATTTCCTGGCGGCTTCGAAACAACACTTGCGGGAAACCCGCGAGGCGCTGGCGCTGTTGAAGGAATGCATCAAGCTGCAGGAAGGGTTCGACCCCTCGGACGAGCCGGAGTTCGGCGGGCTGAAAGGGGACAAAGAATTCGATGCGCTGGTGGAGCGCGCGCACCGCGATTTTCCGGCGGTGGCGCAGGCGCACACGGCGCTGGTCACGGAAGAAAAGGATCTGATCCCCGAAGGTCTGGCTTACGACGAACGCCAGAAAGTTTTTTATCTCAGCAGCCTGCATCGCCGGAAGATCGTGAAGATCACGGCGGAGAGCCGCGTTTCTGATTTCGTGCCCGGTGACCGCTACGGTCTCTTGCCGGTGCTGGGCATCCGGCTGGATCCGAACGACGGCAGCGTGTGGGCCAATTCGATGGAGGAAGAGCTGGGACGCGCGGAGTTGCTGCATTTCGACGCGGCGGGAAAATTGCTCGGGCGATTTTCTCCCGGCGGTTCCGGAAAGCACGGATTCAACGATCTGGTGGTTCGAAAGAACGGGGAAGTGATGGTGACGGACAGCTTGAGCAATCAAGTGTTCCGGTTCGATCCGCATGCGCAGGCGTTCACCGCGCTGGCGATACACCGGCCGCTTTTTTATCCGAATGGGATCGCCTTGGCCGACGACGACCGCCAAGTGTTCGTTGCGGACGACATTGGCGTGGTGCGTGTCGACCTTGAGGACGGATCGAGCAGCGACGTCGCTCCCGGCCCGCACAACACACTGGGCGGGATTGACGGACTCTATTGGCACAAGGGCAGCCTGGTGGCGGTGCAGAACAGCATCGGCTCGCCGAGGGTGGCGGCGTTCCGCCTTTCTAAAGATGGCTCGCGCGTGACGCAAACCACGGTCCTCGAATACCGCTCGGCGTTCACCGTCGAGCCCACCACCGGAGCGATCCGCGGCAATGATTTCTATTTCATCGTGAACAGCCAGCTCGACAATTTAAACGGAAACCATATCCTGGATG
This sequence comes from Acidobacteriota bacterium, assembly GCA_043758915.1. Taxonomy (GTDB): domain Bacteria; phylum Acidobacteriota; class Terriglobia; order Acidiferrales; family UBA7541; genus Acidiferrum. Next base: position 1,571 of record JAYVMO010000285.1, read on the forward strand.
TGACCAGGCTGGAGCCGGTGCGCATCGCCGTCGTACACCTGCCTTGAGCAACGGTCGAAACGGCACAGCGGAATCGCGAAGAGTGGAAATTCTCGCTTTGACGACGTAGAGTAAAGATGGACACTGGAATTGCTTTTCGGTGCTGGCGCGGCGTGAATGGAGGCAGGGCCATGCAAGCGGTCAACAAACTCTTGGGCGGGATCACTCTCTTCGGCTTGGCGGTGTGCCTGGCGGCTCTGCCGCAGCGCGCGTCTTCCAGTAGTGCGCCGGAGGCCATGCCCAGCAAGCGCGCACCACAGTCCGGCGCGAATGAGCCGGTACCGGCGTTTCATGATGAGGCGCCAAAGGGACCGCTCCCCGCGACCATGGACCCGGCCCTTTTCACGGAACCCGTCGTGCGGAACGCCTACACGGTCGCCGCGCGCATCAAAAAGATACTCTATCAGCAGCCTTGCTACTGCCATTGCGACCAGAGCCAGGGACACGGAAGCCTGCTGGACTGCTTCGTGAGCAAACACGGCTCGGAGTGCGGCATATGCATTCGTGAGGACCTTTATTCGTACGAGCAGTCCCGCAAAGGAAAGACTGCCGCGCATATCCGCGAGGGAATCGAGCATGGCGATTGGCAGTCCGTTGACACCGGCAAGTACGAGAAGCCTCTTCCGCCGCCGGCACATTGATCGAGCGGCATTTTTTGCACGCCCTCGGCGGGTACTCCCGAATCTGCTAGACTCACTAGCCGTACTTCTAATCAATATAACTTCTACCTATCGAGGTGAGTTGTGAAAAAGCATTCCTTGCGGTGGCTGGTATTGGCGGTTGTGCTGGGCCTTGGGGGCTTGACGATTCTTCTGGGAGCGAACCACAGCACTCATGCTGCGGGAGACGCACCCGGCTCGTGGGGATTCGCCCCGAGCAATCTCGACAAGACCTGCAAGCCTTGCGACGACTTCTACCAGTTCGCCATGGGCGGCTGGATGAAAAACAATCCTATCCCCCCCGAGTATCCGAGCTGGGGCACCTTTGCCGAGCTTGCCGAAAAGAATCAGACCGCGATGCGCCAGATTGTCGAAACGGCCGCGAACGATAAACCTGCGGCCGGGTCGAACGAGCAGAAGATCGGTGACTTCTACGCGAGCTGCATGGACACCGCCGCGATCGAGGCTGCCGGCCTAAAGCCCATCGCCGCGGACCTTGCCGCGATCGAGGCCATGCAGGACCGTGGCGCACTCCTCGACGAGGTGGCCCTGCTTCATCGAAAAGGCATAGACGCCATTTTCGGATTTGGTTCCACGCAAGATTTCGCGGACAGCAAGAAGGTCATCGGCATTGCGGTTCAAGGGGGACTTGGGCTGCCCGACCGCGATTACTACACAAAGGACGATCCGCCCTCGAAGCAACTCCGCGCCGGTTACCTCCAGCACGTCAGCAAGATCTTCCAGCTTGCGGGCGACCCGGCCGAAAAATCCGCTGCCGAAGCACAAACTGTCGTGGCCATCGAAACGGCGCTGGCGAAGGCGTCCATGACCAGGGTGCAGCGGCGCGATCCGAAGGCCGTTTACCACATGCATTCCGCGGCGCAGCTGAAAGAGCTGACACCCGATTGGTCCTGGGAAGCCTACTTCCACGCCAGCGGTGTCCCGGGTCTTTCCGAAATCAATGTCGCCCAGCCCGATTTCTTCAAGGAAATGAATCATCAGCTCAGTGCCACACCCCTGGCCGATTGGAAGATCTATCTCCGCTGGCACCTCCTGCATAGCCGCGCCGGACAAATGCCCGATGCCTTCGTGCAGGAAAATTTCAATTTCTACGGAAAACAGCTCTCCGGCACGCAGGAGATTCAGCCCCGTTGGAAGCGCTGCGTGCAGGCCGTCAATGGCAATGTCGGGGAGGCCCTCGGTGAAGTCTACGTCAACAAATACTTCCCGCCCGCCGCCAAGGCCCGCGCCCGCGAGATGGTTCACAATCTGATGGCCGCGCTGCATGATGACATTCCCACGCTTTCCTGGATGAGCCCGGAGACGAAGAAGGCGGCCATCGAAAAACTGGAAGCATTCGGGGTGAAGATCGGTTATACCGACAAGTGGCGCGACTACTCGGCATTGTCCGTCGATCGCAGTTCCTACCTCGCCAATGTCGCCCGCGCTGACCAGTTCGAAACTGCCCGCGAGCTCGCCAAGATCGGCAAGCCCGTGGACCGCACGGAATGGGGAATGACACCGCCGACCGTCAATGCCTACTACAGCCCAACCAGGAACGAAATTGTCTTCCCCGCCGGTATTCTCCAGCCGCCCTTCTACGATCCCAAGGCCGATGACGCCGTGAATTACGGCGGGATGGGTTCCGTGATCGGTCACGAGATTACCCATGGCTTCGACGACCAGGGATCGCAATTCGACGCCAGCGGCAACCTGCGCAATTGGTGGACGGCGGAGGACCGCAAGAACTTCGACGAGCGCGCCAACTGCGTGCAAACGCAATTCGACGGATATGAAGTTGAACCGGGCCTGCACCAGAACGGGAAACTTGTGCTTGGCGAAAGCATCGCCGACCTCGGCGGATTGACCATCGCCTACGCGGCGTACGAAAAATCGCTCGAAGGAAAGCCGCGGCCGAAGAACCTCGACGGTTTCACTCCCGAGCAGCGCCTGTTCCTCGGATGGGCGCAAGTGTGGGGCGCTAACGTGCGGCCTGAATTTGCGCGTTTGATGACGAACACCAATCCGCATCCGCTTCCGCATTTCCGCGGCAACGGTCCGCTTTCCAATATGGCTGTTTTTGCACAGGCCTTTGGCTGCAAGAAGGGCGACGCCATGGTCCGCGAGCAGGCCTGCAAGATCTGGTAGGGTAGCGCTCGCGGCTGGCACGATGTCCAGCGCCACCCGCTCCTCGCAGGCGCCATGACGGACACGCACTTTGCCACGCGCGGCCGCATGGGCTGCCTGGCCGACTTTCTAGCCCGCATCCTTCAGGACGGCTGGGCGGCGCAGTTCCCGCTGGTTTCCCGGAAGCGAAGAATCCACCGGAAACTTGCCGCCGAAGACGGGCAACTCAAAGCCATCGGTTCAAGCCACGGCGTCTACTGATCTTTTTTCGTTCCAGCGGGCTTAGAAGTGAAAGACGATTCCGCCGGCAACCTGGAGATTGTTCTGCGACTGCTTGAAGAAGCCGGTCCGGATGTAGTCGCCCTCCAGCCGGAAGGACAGGCGCGGGTTCCAACGGTAATCCGCGCCGCCGCCGGCCTGTATGGAATAGGTATTCCTGCTATTCCCCGCCGTCTGCGGCTGCTCGTGAGCTCCACCGAGAATGGCGTGCGCCCAGGGTTCCCAGCGCTTTTGCCGCCAGGCGATTTTCGGCCCGGCGCCATAAATCAGCAGCTTCACGTGCTCGCGGTCGAAGATCTGCGGCGCGAACGCCGCGCTCACGTTGCCCTCGATGGCGAACCAGTCGTTCGTGTAGTAGGTCAGTGAAGTTTTGATGCCCACCGCACTGGCATTAAAAATGGAAGACCGAAAGTTTACCAAGGTGGCGCCTAAGCCCAACTGCCAGCGGTAATCGTCGCGCCCACCGTAAAGGAACTTGGGCTGCGGCGCGGGCGTAGC
>JAYVMO010000286.1:0-6973 GCA_043758915.1 Acidobacteriota bacterium
GGAGGCATTGCCAGCGGTATCCGGAATGTATGCCGCTGGCAGGATTTTGTTGCTGTTCGGGAATTGCCGGGGAACCCGCCCCCGGAGATGCAGGCTCTAATCTCGTTTTGACGTTAAAGTTCAGGAGGAATTGAATATGTGGCGAGTGACGAAAAATCTCGTTTTGGCAGTGTTGGTTTCATCGCTGATCTCCCTGGGGGTTTGCGGCAGCGCTCGCGCACAGGCGGGCGTTACCACGCATACCGGAAGCCTTGCCGACGGCGCGACTTTTGTGATCGAGGTGCCGGCAAACTGGAACGGAACGTTGTTTCTCTATAGCCACGGCTATGTAGTGCCCGGCAGTGCCAACCCCGCGAGGGACGTCGGCGACCCGTTTACCAGGTTTTTCATGCTCTCCAGTGGCTTCGCCCTGGCCGGTTCCTCTTATGCCACCACGGGTTGGGCCCTTCATGAAGCGCTCCCCGATCAGATTGCCGTACTCGACGTTTTTAACCTGCTTGTCGGGCCTCCGAAAAGGACGATAGCCTGGGGACATTCGCTCGGCGGCATCATCACTGCGGGCCTCATCCAGCGGTATCCTGACCGGTTTGACGCTGCTCTTCCAATGTGCGGCGTGCTCTCGGGTGGTGTGGCCACGTGGAACACCGCGCTCGATTCCCAGTTCGCTTTCAAGACGCTGCTTGCGCCAGGAACGGGATTGCAGGTCGTCAACATCACCGACCCATTCGCAAATCTTGGTCTCGCCGAAGAGGTGCTCGCTCAGTCCCAAGCCAGTCCTCAGGGGCGGGCGCGGCTCGCGCTGTCAGCCGCGCTGGGCAACTTGCCGGGATGGTTCACTCCGACCTCGCCCGAGCCGGCTGCCGACGATTTTGCGAGCCAGGAAACCAACCAATTCCTCTGGCAACAACGAGTGGACTTCCCATTTGTCTTCGCGTTTCGCGCGGAACTGGAAGCGCGCGCGCAAGGCAACGTTTCCTGGAACACGCACGTGAATTACCGGAAACAGTTGGAGCATTCCATCGACCGCGAAGAAGTGCGCGCGCTCTACCAGCAAGCGGGTCTTAGTCTGGATGCCGACCTGGACACGCTGGAGGATGCCGCGCGGATCAGTGCGGACCCCGAGGCCGTCCGTTACCTGGAGAGAAACATTATTTTTGACGGGGAGATCGATATTCCCGTTCTGACGCTGCATACCAAGGGCGATGGCCTGGTGGTGGTGCAGAACGAAAGCGCCTACAAGAAAGTCGTGGACGAAGCGGGTAATGGAAAATTCCTGCGCCGGACCTTTGTTTCTCGCGCGGGACATTGTACCTTTACCCCCGCGGAAACCATCGCGGCGGTTCAGAAACTGCTCGACCGTCTGGACACCGGAGAGTGGCACGAAGTGGAGGCTGATGATTTGAACAAGGCCGCTGCCGCGCTGGGGCCGAATTTCAACATTTTTTTCACCAACCAAGGCATCGTTCCCGTTCCTCCGGCCTTTATCGAATTCAACCCGAGCCGCTACCTGCGGCCATTCGATGCGCAATCAGAAAAGTGCGCATCCGACGAGCCATGCCGGGAGCAATTTTCCCAGCGTGATCGAGACTAAGGAAAAGCCGGGCAGATTTTCATTTTCCACTCGCGAGGAAGCGCGCTGCTGGAGTACTGTCTCCACGGCCACGCGCTTCAAAGCGAGCCGCGGCTCCGGCAGTTCCGGAAATGCCGGGGCGCCTTGCACATCGCCACGCTTTGCATTATGTCTAGCCCTTAAGAGGCCAGGGCACAGCCTGCGTCGATTGAGGGGAAGCACATTTCACGAAGGGACTTGGCGCTGGCCAGGGTTTCTCCATGAATACCAAACGACTGTTTGATCTTACCGGGCGAGTTGCCATCGTTACCGGAGGTTCCATCGGGCTGGGGCGCCAAATGGCGGAAGGCTTGGCGGAGATGGGCGCGAATCTGGTGTTGTGCGCGCGCAAGAAAGAACGGTGCCAGCAGGCGGCGGAAGAGTTGCAAAAACTCGGCGTGAAGACGCTGGCGCTCGCCTGCGATGTCAAAAACCCCGCCAGCGTTCAGGAAGTCGTGGACGCCGCCGTTTCGCAATTCGGGCGGCTCGATATTCTGATCAACAACGCGGGCACGTCGTGGGGTGCACCCGTCGAAGAGATGCGTCTCGAGCATTGGAACAAAGTCTTGGAGACGAACCTCACCGGGACGTTTCTCTTCTCGCAAGCCGCCGGCAAAGTGATGATCGGCCAGCGCCGCGGAAAAATCATCAACATCGCCTCCGTCGCCGGACTGCGCGGTTCTCCGCCGGAGTTTCCCGCCATCGGCTATAGCGCCAGTAAAGGCGGCGTAATCAGTTTCACCAAGGACCTAGCCTGGAAGTGGGGGATGCACAATATCCAGGTCAACGCCATCGCCCCTGGATGGTTTCCAACGAACATGTCGCAGATGCTCATCGAACGGAATAAGGAGGCCTTGCTGAAGAACGTTCCTCTTGGCCGGTTCGGCGGCGAACACGATTTGAAGGGCGCTGCCGTTTTCTTGGCTTCCGACGCTTCCGACTTCGTCACCGGAAATGTTCTGGTCGTGGATGGAGGACAATCCGCCTAGTGGCGGTGGGTTAGTTCATGAACATTCCCCTGACACCCTTGCGCTTTTTGCGCTACGCCGAAGAACAATACCCGCGAAGAACGGCCATTGTTTGCGGGAGTGAGCGATTTACTTACGCACAATTCGCACAGCGTGCGAGCCGTCTTGCCGGAGCACTGCGCGAAGCCGGCGTCCAGCCCGGCGACCGCGTCGCTTTCCTCAGCACGAATTGCCATCGTTTGCTCGAGGCTTACTACGGAGTTCTCGAAGCCGGCGCGGTATTGCTGCCTCTCAATATCCGGCTCGCCCCGCATGAGCTCGCTTATATCCTTGATGATGCCGGGGCCAAGGTGCTGTTTCTGGAAACGCAGTTTGTCGCAATGGCGGATTCGTTTCGTCCAAGCGTCTCCACGGTTCAGGCGTATCACCTTCTCGATGGCGCGCCGGAAGCGGCGTGGCTCTCTCCCCGCAATTATGAAGCCCTTCTTGAAGGCGCCGCGCCGCATCGCGCCGACATCATGGCCATCGACGAAAACGCTTTGGCCGAGCTTTTCTACACCAGCGGAACCAGCGCCAATCCCAAGGGCGTGATGCTCAGTCATAGAAATATTTATCTTCATGCGCTCCAGGTTTGCGTGGCTTTTCACATCGAACCCGATACCGTCGAGCTGCACACCATTCCTCTGTTCCACGCCAATGGCTGGGGGGTAGCCCATTTCCTGACGCTGCTCGGCGGCAGGCATGTCATGTTGCGGCGGTTTGCTACCGAGGAAGTTTTCCGGCTCGTCGAACAAGAGCGCGTGCATTCTTTCAGTGTCGTGCCCACCATGGCCACCGCGCTGGTCAATTGCCCCGAGCGCCAGAAATATGATTTGAGCAGCTTGCGGCGCGTCATCATCGGCGGCGCCGCGTCCTCTCCCACCCTGGTGCGCGAAGTGGAGGAGAAACTGCATTGCCAGTGTTTCTCCGGATACGGCCTGACGGAAACGGCACCGGCGCTCACCATTTCTCCGATGAAGCCGGGGCTTGACTGGCAAGGGGAGCAGCGCCATATCGGCCAGGCCATGACCGGCTACGCCGTTCCCGGCGTGGAGATTCGCGTGGTGGATCCCAACGATCAGGATGTTCCGCGCGACGGAAAATCCATTGGGGAAATCATCGCGCGCGGGGACGGTGTGATGCAGGGTTACTGGCACCAGCCGGAAGCCACGGCGGAAGCGTTGCGCGGCGGCTGGTTCCACACCGGCGACATGGCGGTCTGGAAAGAAGACGGCTACATCCTCATCGTCGACCGCAAGAAGGACATCATCGTCAGCGGCGGAGAGAATATTTCCTCGCTCGACCTCGAAAAGACGCTACAGGCGCATCCAGCGGTGTATGAGACCGCGGTCATTCCGGTTCCCGACCCGAAATGGGGCGAAGTACCCAAAGCGCTCGTCGTTCTGAAGCCCGGGGCCAGCGCGACGGAAGCCGAGCTGCTCGAATTCTGCCGGGCCAGGATTGCTCACTACAAATGTCCCCGCTCGGTGGAATTCCTCGAGAGTTTGCCCAAGACCGGCACGGGAAAAATCCTAAAAAAAGACCTCCGAAAGAAATATTGGCAAGGCCAGGACTCCATCCGCCCGGAAGTCGCCGAGCGGAAGGAAAAAGTATCCAACGCTTAGCAGAAATCGATCCTGTGGCGGCCATGCAGAAGCAAGCCGGGAGCTGCAATCGAGCCGCGTAGCGGGAAGGAGTTTTTCGAATGGACCTGAATCTGACCGCGGAAGAACGGCAATTCCGCGATGAGTTGCGCGCCTGGCTCGCGGCCAATGTTCCCAAAGATTGGAGCGACTGGCGCGAGAAGCCTCTCGAGGAATCTTTTCCGTATTTGAAAGCTTGGCAAAGGAAGCTCTACGAAGGCGGCTGGGCCGCGGTTTCCTGGCCCAAGGAATACGGCGGCCGCGACGCCACGTTGATGCAGCAGAGCATCTTCTGGGAGGAAATGGCACTCGTGGAAGCCCCGCCGATGGCCAATACGCTGGGTCTGGGAATCATCGGGCCGACGATCATTGCTTGCGGAACGGAAGCGCAGAAAAAGCGCCACATTCGAAGGATTCTCAGCGCCGAAGAGATTTGGTGCCAGGGATTTTCCGAACCGAACGCCGGCTCCGATCTTGCCAACCTGCAAACAGAAGCGCGGCTCGACGGCGGCCACTACGTCGTCAACGGCCAAAAAGTGTGGACCAGTTATGGCTGGGCGGGCGATTGGTGTGAGCTGGTCGTGCGCACCGACGCAACCGCAGCCAAGCACAAAGGGCTTACCGTCCTGCTTGTCGATATGAAGTCGCCCGGAGTGGAAGTTCGTCCGCTTCGCCAGATGACCGGCGAAAGTGAATTCAATGAGCTTTTCTTCCGCGATGTGCGCGTTCCCGTCGAAAACGTTCTCGGTAAGGTGAACGACGGCTGGAACGTGGCGGTGAGCAGCCTGATGCACGAGCGTGGTTCGTTCGGCGCGCGCCTCCATCTCCTCTTCAAGCGCAATATCACGCGCCTCATCGAGCTGGCGCGCACGCTGCAACGCAACGGGCGGCCTGCCGCGCAGGACCCGCTCATCCGCCAAAAGCTTGCGCAGTTGTACGGCGAAGTGGAAATCATGCGCCTCAATCAGATGCGCGCCTTCAGCCGCATGGCCGCGACGGGTATTCCCGGCCCCGAAGGGTCCATCCAGAAACTTTTCTGGAGCGAGCTGAACCAGCGCGTCCAGCAGTTCGCTCAGGAGTTGCTGGGATCCTACGGCCAGCTCCAGAGCGGCGATCGCGACGCCATCGACAAAGGCTTGTGGTCCTACGGCTACTTGCGCGCACGCGGCAATACCATTGAAGCCGGCACCTCGGAAGTGCAGCGCAACATCATCGGGCATTTCGTTCTCGGCTTGCCCAGAAGCTACTGAGGGGAGACACCGTGCAATTCGGATTGAGCGAGAGCCAGGAGTTTTTGCGCGACGGCGCGCGCAAGTTTTTTGCCGGCGAGTGCCCCAGCGCGGAAGTGCGCCGGCTCATGGAAACGGACACCGCGTTTGACCCGCTTTTGTGGTCCAAGCTCGCCGATCAGGGTTACACCGGAATTATTTTCCCCGAAGAATTCGGCGGGGTGGGTCTCGGCACTGTGGAGCTTATTCTGCTGATGGAAGAAGCAGGACGCGCGCTGCTTCCCGGCCCGTTCTTTTCCACGGTTGCTTTGGCCGGCTCCGTACTCCACGCCCTGGGCACCAGCGATCAGAAGAAAAAGTATCTCGCGCCGATCTGCCGGGGTGAAGCACGTTCCGCGGTGGCCCTGCTCGAAGCTAGTGCGAGCTGGGATCCTGCCGATGTCCGCATCACCGCTGCAAACGGAAAGCTCTCCGGAAAAAAGTTGTTTGTCACCGATGCCGCGGCAGCGACTTTCCTCGTTGTGGTGGCGCGCAACGGCGTGTTTATCGCCGATTCCGCGGCGCCCGGAATCAAAATCACGCCGATGTTGGGAATGGACCTCACGCGCAAACTGTATTCCGTACAATTCAGCAACACGCCCGCGGAATGGCTTGGCGATACAGCCGGCATCTCCAGGGCTCTCGACGTGGCCACCGCCAGCCTCGTCGCGGAAATGGTGGGCGGCATGCAGCGTACGCTGGACATCACCGTGGAATACGCAAAAACACGCAAGCAGTTCGGCAAACCCATCGGAATGTTTCAGGCCGTGCAGCATCAGTGCGCGGACATGTATCTGGAGACGGAGAGCGCGCGTTCGGCGGCCTACTATGCTGCGTGGGCCCTCGAAGAGAATACGCCTGACGCCGCGGCCGCCGTTTCCATCGCTAAAATGTACGCCAGCGATGCTTCGCGCACCGTGGGCAATCGCGGCATCCAAATCCACGGCGGCATGGGTTTCACGTGGGAGAACGACATTCATCTTTATTACCGCCGCGCCAAAGCGTCCGAGACCGCATTGGGCGACGCTTCGTTTCACCGCGAACGAATCGCACGGCTGGTGGTGGACACGGGCGCGGCATCCGTGCACGGCGATTAACTTTTCCTTTCGAGAGGGCTACGAGCATGAACGAGCTGGTGCAACTCAGCAAAGACAATGGTATTGCCGTCATCACCATCAACAATCCGCCGGTAAACGCGCTGAGTCCCGGTGTTCCAGAAGGAATCGCCGGCGCCATCGAACAAATCGATAAGGACGCCAGCATCCAAGCGGCGGTGCTGATCGGCGGCGGCACTACTTTTGTCGCCGGCGCGGACATCAAGGAATTTGGCAAGATCACCGCCGGCCAATCGCGCGGCGCGGGAATTCTTCCGCTCTTGTTGAAGATCGAAGATTGCCGCAAACCCGTGGTCGCGGCCATTCACGGCACGGCGTTCGGCGGCGGCCT
>JAYVMO010000287.1:0-4915 GCA_043758915.1 Acidobacteriota bacterium
GGGCATGTTCTGGCGGAAGTTTCCAACGGACTGGGGATCATCGTTTCACCGCCGCTGGGCAAGACCGTTCTGGAGCATGCGCGGATGTGGCTGCTGCCGGACGGACGCGTCGTCGTGGTGTTGATTTCCCCGAGCGGAAGTACACGCGACAAGATTTTGCGGCCGAGCCGGCCGTTCACGCAGGCCGAGCTGGACGCCATCGTGGACTTTCTAAACCGGCACTATTCCGGCTGGTCTTTGGAAACCATCCGAGCCGACTTGCTGCAAAAGCTCGCCACCGAACGGGAGCGCTACGAAGGAATTGTCCGCAGCGCCTTGACGCTCTGCGATCCGGTGGCGCTTGGCGAGGATTCCGCGAGCCAGGTGCACGTCGAAGGCACGGCCCAAATCGTGGGGACCGCGGAATTTGGCAACCAGGAGCAAATGCGCGGACTGCTCGAAACCATCGAAGAAAAGCGCCGGCTGATTACCGTCCTGAATGCGTGCATCGAGACCCCCGAGCCCGTGCACGTGCAGATCGGCGTGAAGGAGATTTCCCAGGCGGGTGAAAACCTGGCGCTCATCAGCGCGGCCTATACGCGCTCCGATATGGTGCAAGGCTCGCTCGGAGTGCTTGGACCAACTCGCATGCATTACGAGCGCGCCATGACCGCGGTGGCCTACGTGGCCCAGCTCTTTAGCGAAGCGCTGGGCAAAATTTGAGGAAGTCGGAGCCGGGCCGCTAAGAGCGGAAAGCCCGGAACAGCAGGAATTCCAGCAGCGGAAGAGGTCGGATCGTGTGGGAGAAGGAAATTAAAGCGGTGCCTCAGAATCCGGAAACGGGTGAGGAGCTGGAAGACAACGCCGAAGCTAAAGCCGTCGCCGGGGACGCCGCGAAAGCGGATGCCGAACTGAACAAACTGGCGGCGGACCTCGATGAGCTGCGGCAAACGCTGCTGCGGCGTCAGGCGGATTTCGATAATTATCGCAAGCGCATTGAAAAGGAACGCTCCGAGGATTTCCGGCGCGCGACGGCGCGGGTCATTGAAGGATTCATCCCGGTGATCGACGGATTCGAGCAAGCGCTCGCGGTGCACCGCGATGCCGCTTACGAAAATTACCGCAAAGGTTTCGAGCTGATCTACAAGCAACTATTGGAAAATGTAGCCAAGCTGGGAGCCGAGCGCATCGATCCGGCAGGCAAGCCTTTCGATCCGCACCTGCATCAGGCCATGGACCGCACGGAAACCACCGAGCACGAAGAGGGAACGGTCCTGCAGGTTTTTCAACCCGGATATGTGTTTCATGGCCGCGTCTTGCGGCCGGCCATGGTGCGTGTAGCGGTCCAGCCAGATCCGGCATCGAATGAAGCGGTAAATTAGGAAAGAGGGCGAGGGTTTTCCATGGCCAAGGGGCATCAACGGGATTATTACGAAGTACTGGGCGTCGCGAAGACCGCCGCGGCCGAAGAAATCAAGTCGGCGTACCGTCAGTCAGCTCTCAAGTGGCATCCGGACCGCAATCCGGTAAACAAGCAAGAAGCCGAAATAAAATTTCGCGAGAGCACGGAAGCCTACAGCGTTCTCAGCGATCCGCGGAAGAAACAGATTTACGACACCTACGGCCATGCCGGGCTCTCCAGTGCCGGAGGCGGTTCAGGATTTGGCGGCACGGTGTTTCATGACTTCCAAGACATTTTTGGGGATTTCTTCGGTTTCGAGGACGTGTTTTCGGGCGCACGCCGCGGCCGGACCCGGGCCCAGCGCGGCGCCGACTTGCGGTATGACATGACGCTGACATTTGAAGAAGCCTCGGCTGGCGTCACCACCAAGATCAAGCTGCCGCGCCAGGAGTATTGCGAAGCTTGCAATGGGACGGGCGCAAAGAAGGGCACCGGTGTTGCGGCCTGCCAGTCGTGCGGCGGCCGCGGACAGGTCGCTTACCAGCAGGGCTTCTTCACCATCACGCGGACGTGCCCGGCGTGCCAGGGCGCCGGCCAGATCATTCGCGAACGTTGCCCCGACTGCCGCGGCCAAGGCCGCCTCGAGCGCGAAAAAATCATCGAGCTACGCATTCCACCAGGCGTGGACACCGGCACGCGCCTGCGCGTGACTGGTGAAGGTGAGCCCGGCCCCAATGGCGGGCCGACCGGCGACTTGTATGTCGTCCTCGAAGTGAAGGAACATTCATTCTTCGAACGCCGCGGAGCGGATCTGTATTGCACGATTCCTCTGAGCGTGGCGCAAGCAGCGCTGGGAACGGAGCTGCAGGTGCCCGGCCTCGCCGGCGAAGAAAAATTGCGCATCCCCGAAGGCACACAAAGCGGCGCTGTCTTTCGCATCAAGGGCCAGGGCCTGCCCGATCCACGCGGTGGCGGCAAAGGCGATTTGTACTATCACGTGCGCGTGTTGACGCCAACCAAGTTGACACGCGAGCAGCGCAAGCTCCTCGAACAACTCGGCGCATCGTTGAGAGTAGAAAACAAGCCCGCCGAACGCGGCTCGACCATCTTCGACAAGGTCAAAGACATCTTCGGGTAGTTCCGCGCCTCCTGCGATAGAATCTCCACGTGCGTAGGCGATTTTTCGTTCCACGATTTGGCGAAGGCACCGCGGTCATGGAGGGCCAAGCCGCGCATCACTTGGGACGCGTCTTGCGCGCCCAAGCTGGCCAGCTCTATGAGTTGAGCGACGGCCAGCGCGTGTGGCTCGGCCGCATCGATGCCGTCACGCGCGAGCGCGTCGAGTTCGCTTTGATTGAAGAATTGCCCGCCTATCTTCCCGCCGTGGATCTTACTTTGCTCCTCGCGGTGGTGAAGTTCGACGCCTTCGAATGGGCCCTCGAGAAGGCCACGGAATTGGGCGTAACCACGATCGTGCCCCTGGCAGCCGCGCGCAGCGAGAAGGGCCTGCTGGCGGCAGCGGGCAAACGTGCCGAACGCTGGAATAAAATCCTTGTCGAAGCATCGCAGCAGTCCCGCCGCCTGCAGGTTCCCGTGCTGAAAGACTTGGCCAAGCCGGAGGAATCATTTGCAGCACACTCAGCAGGCGTGCGCGTAATGCTCTCCGAGCGCCCCGAAGCCCCGCCGCTGCGCGAGATATTGAAACACTCGGAAACAAAGAAAGCTGCCCTGGCCATCGGCCCCGAAGGCGGGTGGACCGATGCCGAACTGGCATCCGCGCGCGACTCCGGGTTTCAGGGAGCTTCCCTCGGCCGCTTGATTCTGCGCACGGAGACCGCGGTCATCGCCGCGCTCGCTTCCATCAACTACGCGCTTGGCGACTCCTGAGCGGCACGCTTCTTGATCAAATACACGGCGAGGAAATAAATCGGGAAACTCGCGCCCACCACGATCAGCGCGTACTTCACATCCAGCGTGATGGCAAAGATAACCACGCCAACGCCGAACAGCCAGAACATGATTTCTCCGCCGAACGCCTGCCCCCATCGTGCCGCTGCTCCGCTCCCCGGCACGCGCGCCCCGATCGACGGCCACAACCGCGGAACGGCTTTGAGATACGCGCGGTACGAATCGCCCTGCGTCCTCAGAAGACCATCCTCCTCGCGGAGAATCAGCCGGTAAACCACCAGCCACATTCCGAGGATCATCACCACCCAGCCCAGCCGGCTGGCCATCACTCCGAATCCCGCCGCCAGGTAAAGATTCGCAAGGTACAACGGATTGCGCACGTGCCGGTAAGGTCCGTCAGCCACGAGCGCTTCGGAATGCATCGAGGCATCGTGGACGATCTCCGTCCGCAGATACGCCGTAGCCCAGGTGCGCAACAGCGCCGCAAAGAAAACGAGGGCCGCACCACTCGCAAAAATAACGCGCAGCCAGAAGTTTCCTCGAGCGCTGTCCGGATCAATCGCAGGAGCGAAAATATGCAGCAGGCCGATTCCAAAATTGACCGGATCCAGCCGGTACGCTCCGAAGCCCAGAAAAAAGACCAATCCGATAAACCAGAACCGGTTGTTGAATTCGAACTCCGTGGCGCGCATGACGCGGAGTCTACGGGCACTTCACTCAAGCTGTCAACATCACCTGTTTGCTCCCCAGCAACATAAACAGCCTGGTTTTTGTTTTTGGCTTCGCGCGGATACCGCACGAAGGCAACGGCAAGGGGAGCGCCGCGAATCCTACTCCCGTGAGCATCCCAGAACTCGAGGCGCCGCCAGCCCGGGGCAACTAAAACGAATCTGGCGCAGGTTGCAATGGGCGTGTTATAAATACGAGGCCGCCAAAAATGGAAAGTACCGACAAGAAACAGCTCGCGTCGTCAGGGCTAGCCCCTGGCCAAGCAGCGGAAGCGCCTGAAAACTCCACACCCGGAGCATCCGCCGGTGTAACGGCAGAGTTGCCTCCCGGCAATCCGAGTCCGGCGCTGGCGGCCTCCAGCGCCTCACCCCAGCGGCCAAGCTCCTCCCAATCCTTGCGCAAAGAAATTCGCATCTGGTCGCGGGACCTGCTCATCGCCATCGGCCTCGCTCTGGTCATCATCGTCTTCCTGTACCAGCCCGTGAAGGTCGAAGGCACCAGCATGGCCCCGCTGCTCTCCGACCAGGAGCGCATTTTCATCAACAAGTTCGTTTACCGCTTCGAGCCCATCCAGCGCGGCGATGTGGTGGTCTTCTGGTACCCGCTGGACCGCACGAAATCGTTTATCAAGCGTGTCATTGGTCTGCCCGGCGAAAGGGTGGAGATACGGCAAGGCACGCTCTACGTGAATGGAACGATCGTGCCCGAACCCTACGTGCCGCCGCGGTACGAGGATTTGAGCAACTTCGGCCCGGTGCGCGTTCCCAAAGGAAGTTATTTTGTGATGGGCGATCACCGCATCAGTTCCAACGATTCACGTGTTTTTGGGCCGGTGGCGGACCACTTTATTTACGGCCGCGCCGTTTTCGCCTACTGGCCGGTGGACCACTTCGGCTC
>JAYVMO010000288.1:0-3351 GCA_043758915.1 Acidobacteriota bacterium
CGAAGGGTGCGTCGGTGCCGTCGAGAAACTTCCAAACATCCTCCCGCTTTCTTGACTTAAACCCCATCTCCCCAAATAATGGTTAGGCAATGAGCGTAAATGCCGGAGGGGTGGGGGACATGTTTCTGGACGTAAAAGACCTTGCCATTCGCAGGGTACAAATCCGGAAAAGCTATGCTCCCGGAACCGTCGATTACGGCCTGCATGAAGTGAAGCAGGTGGTTCCGCTCGTGGTTACCGGCACGGCGGAGCTTCACGAAACCGCCATCCGCATCATCGGCGAGCTGGAAACCAAGATCGAAATGATTTGCGCCCGTTGTCTGGAGCCGGTCCTCGAAGAGGTGCATCGCAATTTCGACCTCTTTTACCAGCCTTTGCCCAAGGGCACTAAGCCGGAAGAGGCGCAGCTCAAGGACGACGACACCGACATCGGCTTCTATCAAGGCGACGGTCTGTTCCTGGCGGATGTCCTCAAGGAGCAAGTACTTCTCTCCTTGCCCATGAAAGTGATTTGCCAAAGCGATTGCCGCGGTTTGTGCCCCAGCTGTGGCGCGAATTTGAACCATGAAGAGTGCAAGTGCGAAACACACTCCGCTGACGCGCGATTGGCTCCCCTGGCGCGTCTGAAGCAGGACTGGCTCAAGAAACAATAGCTTCGTTTCCAGCCCAGGCCGGTAATTGGGCTCATGTTTCGTGTGTTTTTCCGGGGTTGCAGAGGCAGTAGTTATGCGGTACCAGTCGGGCAGTTTATTTTTCGATTTTAGTTTGTCTGTAGATTTCCGGGCCGAAAGCCCCTAGAATTCCACCTGCCGCGCGGCTAACGTTGCTGCGACGGGCGAGAACGAGGAGTAGTGCAATGCCGAATCCAAAGCGTAGACATTCCAAGATGCGGAAGAACAAGCGACGGGCCCATGATTTCCTGACCGGCCCCGCCCTGGCAAAGTGTCCCAATTGCCATGAAGCCAAGCAGCCTCATCAGGCATGCGCCCACTGTGGTTATTACAAGGGCCGGCCAGTCCAAGCAGCAAAGTAAGTAAGCCTGTTTGAAACGGCGTTCGGCGGCATGGCCTGCGTAATTTACGCACAGAAAACAAGCCGCCACGCAAGCGTCCCCCTTTCAAACATTGGTTTGTTCGATCTTTCCTGGAGTCTGTGGCAAAAATTCCCATGATTACAATCGCAGTGGATGCCATGGGGGGAGACCATGCACCCCGTCCGGAGGTGGAGGGGAGTGTGTTGGCAGCGCAGGAATATGGCGTTAAAATTCTGCTGGTCGGCCAGCCCAGCGCCATCCGCGCCCAGCTATCGCATCTGGGCAAGCCGGATGTTCCGCTGGAGATTGTGCCTGCCAGCGAAGTGATCACCATGGAAGATCACCCGGCGCAGGCCTTTCGCCGCAAGAAAGACAGCTCGGTGCACGTGGCCGCGCGGCTGGTGAAAGAGGGCAAGGCGGACGCCATCGTCAGCGCAGGAAACACCGGCGCCGTTATGACCACTGCCCGATTCATCATGGGCACACTGGCATCCGTGGACCGCGTGGCACTTGCCGCTCCATTTCCGAATGCCAAGGGCGGCGTTTCGGTATTGCTGGATGTAGGCGCCAATGTGGATTCCAAGCCCGAGCATCTGTTGCAATTCGCGGTGATGGGCGAAATTTATTACCGCCTCACCTTTGGCAGCCGCAAACCTCGCGTGGGATTACTGTCGGTCGGCGAGGAAGAAATCAAGGGCAACGAATTGACCCGCTCCGTCTACGAACGCTTTAAAGCGCTGCCGGTGCATTTCGTCGGCAACGTGGAGGGTGGCGATCTCTTCTCCGGCAAGGTGGATGTGCTGGTTTGCGATGGTTTCGTTGGCAACATCGCGCTGAAGATTTGCGAGAGTCTGGCCATGGAAATCGTGAAGTTTCTTAGAAAGACGTACAAGACTTCCTGGTCTTCGCAGCTTGGCTATATATTTTCCCGTGGAGCTTTCAAAGGATTGAAGCAAACCATGGATTATTCGGAGTACGGCGGTGCGCCACTTCTAGGAGTGCGCGGGGTTTGCGTGATTGGCCACGGACGTTCCAACGCCAATGCCGTAAAAAATGCGATTCGCGTAGCCGCCGGACTGGTGCGCGCGGGCGTTAACGAAAAAATCGAGCAGGAGCTCTCCCTGACCCACGCAGAGGCGTGATTTCCGGAGAGAGGGAGCAGACGATGGGCAAAGTCGTATTCATGTTTCCAGGACAAGGTTCCCAGTATCCCGGCATGGGCCGCGAACTCGCGGAAAAATATTCCGCGGCACGCGCTATTTTTGCCGAAGCCGATAAGGCTCTAGGATTTTCTATTTCAAAAATATGCTTCGAAGGCTCGGAAGACGACCTGAAGCAAACGGAAATTACCCAGCCGGCGATTCTGACGGTTTCCGTGGCCGCCTGCTGGGTGCTGGCGGAAAAGCGCGTCTCCGCGGATTACGTTGCCGGGCACAGCCTGGGCGAATATTCCGCGCTGGTCGCCGCTGGCTCTTTGCAATTTGCCGATGCCGTGCGCCTGGTGCACCACCGCGGTAAATACATGCAGGAAGCCGTTCCTGCTGGCCAGGGCGCGATGGCTGCGATTCTCGGCTTGTCTATTTCCAGTGTGCAGGATGCCTGTAAGCGCGCCGCGGAAGGTGAAGTTTGCGCCCCCGCCAATTTGAATTCGCCGGACCAGGTGGTTATTTCCGGAAATGCCGGCGCCGTAAAGCGCGCCGTGGAACTGGCCTCGCAAATGGGCGCCAAGCGCGCCGTAATGCTGCCAGTCTCCGCGCCATTCCATTCTTCGTTGATGATGCCGGCGCAGGAAAAATTAGCCAAAGATTTGCAACCTATAAAAATCAGCGATCCCCATGTTCCCGTTGTCACCAACGTGGATGCGGACACCATTCGCAAGGGCGAAGAGGCTCGCTCCGCCTTGATTCGCCAGGTTTCCATGCCCGTGCGTTGGGAAGAATCCATGCGCACGCTCATCGATGAAGGCGTAAACACTTTCGTCGAAGTCGGCCCCGGCCGCGTGCTCACCGGCCTGATGCGCCAGATCGAACGCTCCGTCGCCAGCCTCAACGTGGAAGACGAAAAAAGTTTGCAGCTCACCCTGGAAAAAATTGTCGGCGCAAAAACCGATGCCGCCTGAAATAGCTTCGGTGGCAGATTGAACGGGGTGCATTCGCGTCACGCTCCCTGCATGCAGGGTTGAACGCGCTGCATTGGTATCACGCCCAGCATTTCGGGTTGAACGGAACGCGTTGCTATTACGCCCTCTGTAGTCTCGGTTTTTCTTGGGGTTTGTAGGGGCGGCTTAAGGCCGCCCTCCGAAGCGCCGGAGGCGCGAC
>JAYVMO010000289.1:0-2175 GCA_043758915.1 Acidobacteriota bacterium
AAAGCGCGCACTTATGTTGTGGAAGGTATCGGCGAAGATTTTTTCCCCACCACAATGGATATGAAGATTCTGGATGATGTGATCCAGGTGAACGATGAAGAATGTTTCGTGGTGGCGCGACGGCTGGCCAAGCAGGAAGGGTTGTTTACCGGCGGATCGGGCGGAGGCTGCCTGTCCGCGGCATTGCGGCTGGCGAAAAATTTGAGCGCTGAAGATTGTGTGGTGGCGTTATTGCCGGATACCGGGATGCGCTATTTGAGCAAGGTTTACAACGAAGAATGGATGCGCGAGCGCGGTTACGTGGATGCGGCGATGAGCATCACGGCGGCGGAAGTGGTCAGCGCGAAGCATGCGTCGGGGAAAGTGCGCGAGCTGATTATTGTGCGGCCGTATCAGACGGTTTTTCACGCGTTGAAAACCATGCAGGAACAGGACATTTCGCAGATTCCGGTGTTTGAAGAAAATTTGCCGATCGGGACGATTTATGAGGACCAGATTCTGAACCTTGCGCTGCAAGGGAAAGATTTGCGCAAGCTGGTGATCCGGGAAGTCATGAACAAGCCGCTGCCGCGGATCCCCGGTTCGGCGCCGGTGGAGCGGGTTACCCACATTTTGAGCCACGAAAATCCTGCGGTGTTCGTGGAGATGGCCGGCGACAAATTTGAAATTTTGACCAAGTACGACCTGATGAGCACGGTCGCCGGGTTGATAGAACAAAAACGCTAACCGCCGGCAGGCGGGGCGCATCGAAGACCAGACCAGGGAAAACTATTCGTGAAGATTCAGGATTTCAACGAGCGCTTGAAGGATTCGATTCTGATTGCCGATGGGGCGATGGGCTCGATGTTGTATGAGAGCGTGGGAACGGTGCGCTGCTTCGACGAATTGAACACCACGGAGCCGGAAGCGGTTTTTCGAGTGCATCAGGCTTACATTCAAGCGGGCGCGCAGATTATTGAGACCAATACGTTCGGCGCGAACCGTTTTAAACTGGCGCCGCTGGGATTGGCCGACGAGGTGCAGCGCTTGAATTCGCGCGGTGTGAAACTGGCGCGCGAGGCGCGGGAAGCGGCGGCGCGGGAAGTGTTGATTGCGGGATCGATAGGACCGCTGGGAATTGGAGTGCAGGCGCGGCATCCGGAGCCGGAACAGATTCGCGCAATATTTCATGAGCAGGCGCTGGCGCTGGAAGAGCGCGGCGTGGACTTGTACATTCTGGAAACTTTTTCTTACATCGAAGAACTGACGCTGGCTATCGAAGCGATCCGCTCGTTTTCATCGCTGCCCATCATCGCGCAATTAAGCTACTCCGAAGAAGGCACGACGTATGGCGATGTGCGGCCGTTCGTCGCCGCTGCGATGTTGAAAGCAAAAAATGTGCAGGTGATTGGGGCCAACTGCACGCTGGGGCCGCAATCGTTGCTGCCAATTCTGCAGGAACTGGCGAACGCCGGAGATACTCCGGTCAGCGGGATGCCCAACGCGGGATTTCCGAAGCGCGAGGGCGACCGCATCGTGTACCCGAAATCGTCGCCGGAATATTTCGCACTGTTTGCTCGGGAAGCGGCGGAGGCCGGCGTGCGCATTCTTGGCGGTTGCTGCGGCACAACGCCGGCGCACATCGGAGCGATGGCCGAAGCGGTGAAGTTGCTGCGTCCTGCGCCGGCCCATGTGCCCGCTGTGGTTGTTGCGGCGACGCAGCCCTCCGCGCCCACGAAACACCGCGAGCCGGAAAGCAAATTCTGGAAAAAATTGCAGAGAAATGAATTTTCGATTTCGGTGGAGATTGATCCGCCGAAGGGAATTTCTCTGGACCGTATCTACGAGCAAGTGGACCGGGTAATGGCCTCAAAAAAAGTGGATGCCATTGATATCAATAGCGGCGCCATGGCGCGGGTGGGAATGGATGCGCTGGTTGTGGCCGGGGCGCTGGAAGCACGCGGAATTGAGACGGTTCCGCACCTGACGACGCGGGATCAAAATATCATCGGACTGCAGGCCATGTTGCTGGGCGCGTGGACGGTGGGCGGAGTACGCAACGTGCTGGCGATTACCGGCGATCCACCGTCGGTGGGGGATTATCCGGAGACCAGCGGGGTGTATGAAGTGGATTCCGTTGGTCTGGTGAAAATTCTGGACCGACTGAATCAGGGAACCGATTGGGCGGGGAAAACG
>JAYVMO010000290.1:0-1540 GCA_043758915.1 Acidobacteriota bacterium
ACCGCGTCAGCCTACACAACGCGCACAGAGTTGCAGCTGCTGGTAGCTTATTTGATTCTGCTGCACCTGATGGACCAGGCTTTTCAGAATTCCCAACACTGGCGCACCCTGGTGTGGTTCTTGATGGGGCTGGGCTTTCTCGTATCCATGTTCGGAATTCTGCAGCATTTAACGTTTAACGGAAAACTGTACTGGTTTCGCGTAATGCGTTACGGCGGATATCCGTTTGGACCGTACGTGAATCGCAATCACTTTGCCGGATTTGCGGAACTGATCATCCCGATTGCCCTGGTCCCGCTGGTGTTGGGAAAAGTACGACGCGAACGGCTGGTGCTGGTGAGTCTCCTGGCCGTGGTTCCCATCATCGCATTATTCCTTTGCGGATCCCGCGGTGGAATCGTAAGTTTCGCGGTGGAAATGATCATTCTATTTCTATTGCTGCTGGTGCGCCGCGTGCAGTCCACTCACATGATGGTGGGCGGCGCGATTGTGTTGTGCGCGGTACTGGCGGTTTCCTGGATCGGCGTACAGCAAGTGCTGCAGCGTTTCGCCAGCTACAAGACCCTCGAAGTTACCGTAGGCAAACGCGCCGCGATGCGCCGGGACACCTGGAAAATTTTTCTGGACCATCCGGTCTCCGGTACTGGCTTAGGAACGCTGCAGCAGGTTTTTCCTCCCTACGACTCGGAGTACGACGGGAAAATCGTAAACCACACGCACAACGATTATCTGGAGGCTTTGGCGGAAACGGGAATTCTCGGCGGGATTTGCTGCGCCTGGTTTATTGCGGTTTTGCTGCTAACCTCTTTACGCGGTTTGGCAAACCTGGGAAGTTCTTTCGGGGCAGCTTTGAATTTGTCGGGGTTGGTGGGCTGCTGCGGTATTTTTGTCCATAGCCTGGTGGACTTTAATTTACACATACCGGGTAATGCGCTTTTGTTCTTCGTGGCCGCCCATATGGCTACTGCGCGCATTCAGGCCCACGCGCCCGCCTCGATGCAAGGCGGCCAGCGCCGCCGTCGCTCTCGAAAAGAGTAGTGAGAGCGCGTGTGACACCTTGTATACTATTAGCGGGGGCGTTCATTCGTATGCTGCTAGCTCATCTCATGGGCCGCTATCGCTATTTGTGCGCAGCTTTTCTTGCTGCGGCAGTTTGCTGCGGCGCATCCGCACAGCTCCCCGAAGTCCCCAAGGTAGAGACCTCCAAACAGACCAACGATCGAATTAAAACGCTCTCCATGGGTGTGCACGCCCACGAGCGAGACTATTTGATTGGCAGTGGCGATCTGGTGGATGTAAGTGTTTTCGATGTTCCGGAACTTAGCCGCGAAATTCGGGTTAGCCAAGCCGGAACACTCAGCATTCCGCTTGTCCCGGTTCGTCTGCAGGTTGCCGGGCTGACCGAGTCCCAGGCGGAACAAAAAATTGCCGAAGTTCTCGAGGCCAATGGTTTGGTGAGCCATCCGGAAGTCAGTGTAGTCGTAAAAGAACACCGCAGCCGCCCGATTACCGTCGTTGGCGCGGTGAACCATCCTATGGT
>JAYVMO010000291.1:0-3746 GCA_043758915.1 Acidobacteriota bacterium
GCACCGAAAACTTGCTCCAAGTTCAAGATCGGAAAAGATTGTGCGATGTTTTCTGGCGAGGCCCCACGTAGAAACGCATATACGATGGAATCCAGTGACACGCGCGATTCACTGACCCAATAACCGCCGTCTCGGCTTTCAATGTAATCCTTGGCCATGCACATCTCCGATTATCCTAATGCTACCAAATTCGCTAGCCGGCGGCGGCGGAAACCTGTAGTTGCTGTTCCGGTTGCCGGGGGAGGGCGGCAACTTTTTGCAGTTTCACGGTGGATTTGAGGATGAGGGATTTGTGGAGACAGGTTTCTAGCAAATGTTTGGCGGCGGCGAGGCGCGCGGCGGTTTCCACGGTGTCGAGGAGTCCGGGAACGCGGAGGAGGAAGGCGTCGGCTGATTTTTCGGCGCGCAGGCCGGAGCCGGTCGCAATGCCGCATTTGCGCAGTGCGCGGGCGAGGCGGAGCACGCCGGCCAGGGCACGGACAGCGGCTTGCTGCTCTTCGGGAAGCTGCGAGAAGGAGCCGCGGTCAGCGCGCGGTTCCGCGCCGCGGTGCTGGCGGACGGTCCAGGCGAGAAGAGCCCAATCGTCGGTGGTCCAGCCGGGCGGGATGGGCAAGGCGCGCAAGAATTCGCGCGCGGCCTTTTGTGGGGACTTCGCCTCGATGCCGGCGCCAACGGTATGCAAGCGAGCCGCGGCACAGAGCGTGCGGCGCATCGAGGGCTTGGAGAACGCTGGGGCGGCTTCGATGCGGCGCAAGGCGTCAAAGAGCGCCACGGCGATGCGCGAAATTTGCGAGGTGCGGCGCGGACGATTGTCAGAGGCGCGGGCCGTGGCGCGGAGACGGGCCATCGCGGCGGCTTCGAGGCGATCACCGTGCGGAAGTGCGTGACGCCATTCGTTCCAGAGACTGGTTTTGCCGAGCGTCAACTGGCGGTAGGTTTCGATGCGCTCGTGGCGTTCGTGGTTGATGATTTCTTTCCAGGGTTTCAGCGCATGGGCCGCTTCGGGAGAGGAAATCTTTCTAATTCTGCCGGTGAGCATATCGAGATCATGCAGGTCGCCGAGGAGGTCCTGCAGACGCTTGAGATTGCCGGCCCAGGCGGCGTGATGTTCGGGGAGAAGATTTTCGACGGTGTAACGGAAGCGCTTCAGACCGATGCGCAGGGCGTGCCAGGGCTTGGATTTTTCCGTGCGCAGCGCGCGCGAGTGCAATTCTCTGGCTTTTTCGAAGCGCTCCAGCGCGAGGCACTCCGCTGCCAAGCTGCCCGAGGAAACAAGCCGGGCGCGCCGGCGGAGATGGCGTTCCAGGCGTTTCCAAATTTTTTCGTCGAATTTTCCGGCGCTGCGGGAGGCTGCTTCGCGCAGCTCGGGCTCCGTGGCGGTGAATTCCGCGCGCAAGTGCATGCGCACAGGATCGTTTTCGGCGCCGAGGCGCTTGACCCATTCGTCCAGGACTTGAGCATCGCGCAGCGCGCCCAGGCCGTGGAAGAGTTTGCGCGAGACTTTGCGCATTTCGCGCCATGCGGGATCGCGGTCAACCTCTTCCATCGCTGCGGCAAGAGCACGGCAACGGCGCAGGGCGACGCGCAGGTCGTGAACGGCGTCGGGAGCAGGCGCGGTGCGGACGTTTTGTAGTTCCTTCTGGACGCGGTCCATCCAGAAGGTGAGGCCCCGGTGCTCAAGGCGAGCCCCGGAGGGAAGGGTAGTAACGGTGGCCATACGATTCTCGGAATCCGTTCGAATGTCCCGGTGGGCGGGACCCCTGTCGAGCGGGGACTATAGAGTAGCCCGTGGGCGGAGGCGAGTCCAGTCGAGGGCCCGGAGCCAGAGGTCGGGGAGCATGCGAGCGAGGATGAGGCCCATGAGAAGAGTCATGGCGGCGGCGATGAGGAATACGCGAGCGGGGTCGGGATGGCCGATGCGGAGCATGACGAATTGCGCGAGCGGCTGGAGTGCTACACCGACGAAGGACAGGAGATTGGCGACGGCGATGGTGCGGCCTTTTTCTTCGAGCCGGGGGCGATGCTGGATGAGGACGTTTACAGGAACGACGAAGAAGCCGCCGGCGATGCCGAGGAGCGTCAATTGGGCGAGGACGGCGGCGAAGCTTAGGCCAGGGCGAGAGAGGAGTGCAGCCATGAGGAAGATGCCTGCCAAGCCGGGGAGAACCATGCCCGTTTCGATTTTGCGGCCGGAAGCAAAGCCGGCGACGAAACTGCCGATGCCAATGCCGAGGCTCAAGCCCGCGAGCAAGTAGCTGGTGTGGGTTTCATCGATTCGGAGGATATCCGTGGCGTAGAGAACGATGTTTAGGAGCAATAGGGAGCCGAGGAACCAGAAGAAGGTGTTGGCGGCGACGGCGGCAGTAAGGACCGGGTCGCGCTGGATACGGCGCATTTCCCGGAAGAGTTCGCGCGGCCAGTTCCAGTCGAAGCGACGGGAGGGATCGGCAGCGGGGACTTTGCTGATGCCCAAGCTGGTAAGCAGGCCGAAAAGCGTCAGCGTTAGAAATACAAGGCCCGACCAGACCTGGTGGCCGTGAAAGAATTGCGCGAGGAAGCCGCCGGCGAGAGCGGCCAAGATAGCGGCAACGAGGGTAGTGAGTTCGATGATGCCGTTGCCCCAGCTCAGTCTGGTTTCCGGAAGAAGTTCGGGGAGCAAACCATATTTTGTGGGGCCGAAGATCGCGCCCTGGGTGCAGGCGAGGAAGAGTGCCGCGCCTGCCAGGTCCAGCCGGCCGCGCGCCAGGGCGAAGGTAGCCAGGCCCATGACGAGGAGTTCGAAGAGTTTCGTCCAGATGGTGACGCTGCGTTTGCTGTACTTGTCGGCGAAGTAGCCGCCGGGGATGGAGAAGAAGAGAAAAGGCGCGGCAAACAAAAGCGGCACGACCAGGACAAACCAGAGATCGCGCTGCTCCTTAGAAATAGCGGACTCCAGGACGAGGAAACTCACCAGCCACTTGAGAGCGTTGTCGCTGAAGGCGCCCTGGAATTGCACGGCGATGAGCGACCAGAAGCCCGTCAGGCCGCCTCGCGCGTCTTTCGAGGGAAGGGTAGCTGGGTCTGTTTGTTGCCATGTTTGCATGGGCTGGCGGAGTCTAGCCGCTCGCCGTGCATCCGGCAAGTGAGCGCGCGCCTTGAGTGCGGAACGCGCCCATGCTATTTTCAAATGCAGCGGCCCGGAGTGGCGGAACTGGCAGACGCGCTGGACTCAAAATCCAGTGGTACTTAGTACCGTGTGGGTTCGACTCCCTCCTCCGGGACCATGTTCCTGATTTTGCTCGTGGGAAAATCGCTGCCTACCGTGGGCCAGGACCAGCCCTTCAAAAAGAGCGGGAATCATCCATTGAATCGGTTTAATATAGGCCGCCGCGGTCTTGACCGTGGCACAATCGAGGGTGTTCCTGTCTGGCTACCTCTTTTCCCAGGAGCTCTATGATTCGCGTGCCTTGGGTTCTTGGTTGTGCTTTGTTAGGGCTGTTCCTGATTGAGTCTTCCGCTTCGCTGGTGGCCGCTGCGCCGAGCGTGCCAGCGGGCAAGTTATTTCTCCGCAAGGATTGGCAACTGCAATCCTCGTGCGAGGTCAAGGCGACGGGAGCGCAGATTGCGACAGTGGGGTTCGAAGCAGGCGCGTGGCATCACACGGACATACCGTCCACGGTGGTGGCCGCGCTGGTGGCCGACAAGACCTATCCGGATCCATTCTTCGGGACAAACCTTCGTTCATTCCCAGGGATGTACAAGTCGAA
>JAYVMO010000292.1:0-5486 GCA_043758915.1 Acidobacteriota bacterium
GTACGGGAAGCTGGCGGAGAAGCGGATGGAGCATCAATCGCTGGCCGAAGTGATGAAGTCCAATCTGGAGAGAATACTTTCCACGGGCTGTGTGATTAAAGATCTGGATGTGGGACTGCTGGATTTTCCCGCAATTATTGATAACGAGGAAGTTTATCTTTGCTGGAAGCTGGGCGAGGATCGCATCCGTTTCTATCACCGGCAAGATGAAGGATTTTCCGGGCGCAAGCCGCTGGATCGACGGGATCTGGGACCAGGGAATCAAGTTCAGTAGTTTTCAAGAATTTGCGCCGCGGGATTTGGTCCTGCCTCAATTTCTCATTGTTTTTTTCCTGGAGCCCTGCTGAATGAGCGAAAGCCGCTTGAAAAATTCTGCCAGCCCTTATCTGCGTTCCGCGGCGCATCAGCCGATTGACTGGTACGAGTGGGGCGATGCGGCGTTCGCGCGTGCGGCAGAGGTGGACAAGCCTATCCTGCTGGATATTGGCGCGGTGTGGTGCCACTGGTGCCACGTGATTGACCGCGAGAGCTACGAAAATGTGGAGGTCGCGCAGATCATCAACGAGCGATTCGTAGCGGTGAAAGTGGATCGCGACGAGCGGCCGGATGTGGATTCGCGTTATCAGGCGGCAATCAGCGCGATTTGCGGGCAGGGCGGCTGGCCGCTGACGGGATTTTTGATGCCGGATGGCAAACCGTTTTATGGCGGGACTTATTTCCCGCCGGACGATCAGCACGGACGGCCGGGATTCCGGCGGGTGCTGGTGGCAGTCTCGGAGGCTTACAAAAATAAGAAAAATGACTTGCTGCGGACGGCGGAGTCCGTGGCGGAAACAGTGAGCAAGGCGGAAGTTTTTAAGGGAATGCGGCGGGAGTTTGATCCCGCGGTGATTGACGCGCAGATCAGCTCGATTACTCAGCTTTTCGATATTCGCAACGGTGGGTTTGGGCAGGCGCCGAAATTTCCCCACGCATCGGCGCTGGATTTAATTCTGGAGCGCTACCGGCAGACCGGCGAGAAGCATCTGCTGGCGATGGCGGAAACGACGCTGGAGAAGATGGCGAAAGGCGGCGTTTACGACCAGCTGGCGGGAGGGTTTCACCGCTATTCGGTGGATGAACGCTGGCTGGTGCCGCACTTTGAAAAAATGAGTTACGACAATTCGGAGCTGCTGAAGAATTTTGTGCATGGCGCACAGGTCAGCGGGAAGATCGACTGGGAAGCTTCGTTCAGCGATACGGCGGATGGAATTATTCTGTGGGTCAATGCCGTTCTTTCGGATCAGGCGAGCGGTGGATTTTATGCCAGCCAGGATGCGGATTACTCGCTTGATGATGACGGGGACTACTTTACGTGGACCTTGGACGAAGTGCGCGCGGTGTTGACTCTGGAAGAGTCACGAGTGATTGAACTGTATTACGACATCGAGGAGCAAGGAGAAATGCATCACAATCGCGCGAAGAATGTTTTGTGGATCGCGCGGGGATTTGAAGAGATAGGCAAAATGCTGAGGAAAGATGCAGACGATGTCGTGACCATTAAATTGCAAGCTGAGGCTAAGATGAAACACGCGCGATCTGCGCGGCCGACACCGTTTGTTGATAAAACCATGTATGTGGCATGGAACGCGATGTTTGTGTCGGCGTATCTCGAAGCTGCCCGATTCTTGTTCAATGGACAGATCAATGAAAATGCTCGACAGTTCGCGTTAAAGACAATCGACCGGATGCTGGCGGAAGTGTGGAGCGAGTCGGAAGGGTTTGGGCATCGGATTGGCGGGCCGCGGCTGCGGGGCTCGCTGGATGATCAGGTATTCGGGGTGCTGGCGTTGCTGGATGCGTATGAAGCCACGCTGGAGCCAAAATATTTTCGCGCGGCGCAGCGCACCATGGATCTCACGATCGAGAAATACGGCGACGCGGAGGGGGGCGGATTTTTCGACCGCGCCTCCGATGCACCGCCGATGGGCGGACTGGAAGTGCGGCGTAAACCGTTCCAGGATTCGCCGACGCCGGGAGCGAATTCGGTAGCGATCATGGCATTGACGCGACTGCACGCGTACACGGATGACGCGAAATATTCGGACTTTGCGAAGACGTCTCTGGAGACCTTTGCGGGAGTAGCGCCGCAATACGGAATGTTCGCGGCAACGTATGGATTGGCAGCGGTTTTGTTTTCGGAGCACCCGACGCAAGTGGTGATTACGGGGGCGGCTGGCGACGAGCAAGCAGACAAGCTGGAGCGCGCGGCGCATGATGTTTTCCGCTTTGGAAAAGCTGTCCTGCGCGTCACGCCGGAAACTTCGTTGCAGAATTTGCCGATGGCCTTGCGGCAGACGATTCCGCATCTGCCCAAGGACAAGGCCGTGGCGCTCGTCTGCAGTGGCAACACCTGCTTACCGCCGGTGAGCGACCCCGCGCAATTGCGAAAAATTCTGGAGACTGGATTGGCGGGCGGAATCGCCGGCGGAGTAGCCGGATAAAAAAGAAAGGCCGGAATAATCCGGCCCTTCTTTTGTAACGTAGTCCGAATTTTCGAGAATTACTTCTTTGGCCGCGATTCCGGCGGCACCAAACCATTCAGGCGGTAATAAACAACGATTTGGCCGTAATGGTCGTTTGCGTGAGCGATCAGATCGTAAGCCAACACATCGATGCGCATCATCTGGCCGCCCGCGTCAATCGTCTTGGCCATTCCGGCATCGCCCTGCGCTTTGATTACATCGGCGCCGTCCTGGAAGGATTTCTTTACCAGCGCGACCAGTTCGGCGCGGTTCTTGATTTTCGGGCCGTCATCTTCCTTAGGCAGAGGCTTGCCAGTCGCGGGATTGATAAAGTAATAGTTGCCTTCGGCGAGGTGCGCCACCTGCCCGGCCCATGTGCGCATTTCCGGCTTGGGTTTGTAATCAAATTTGTCTTCCGGAATGTCTTCCGCGATGGCGATTACCTTGCGGCCCGTGTCGTTCCATTCTTCCAGCAAAGCCGCCGAAGAACTGAGGGCTGGCTTGGGTTCCTTCTTGTCCTGCGCGCGAGATGGCAGCGCCACAAAACTGGCAGCCACTACGACGGCTGCTAACAGACCAATTCGATTCATAGCTTCTCTCCTTTTGAATTCCATGCGAACTATCCCTTCAGACGTAGCATTACTTAAAAAGTGCCTCAGGGGACTTTCGGTTGAACCTTATTGCGGCCCTCATCATACGCTGGAAAGGAGGGTAATGCGTTAACGGCCGGCATCCGGGGTAGAGGTGCAAATTGGTATGCAGGATGGATATAAGCGTTTAGGCGGCCTGAAGCCGCCCCTACGAAGAGTTGGCCTCCCATTGATTGGGGCAGCGGCATATAGCGCGAGGCGTGCACGTTACTATCGATAACAAATAGGGGCGTTTACAGGGGGCGCGGAGGGCTCGGCTGTTATACTTATAGAACAGGCTTGGGAGGCAGATTTGTCGAGTTCGCTTTGGCTATTGGTGCGGGCAGCGGTGTTTTTGCTGTTGCTCTCCTCACTATTCCTATCGCAAAGATTCTGGTACCGCTCCCTTTGGCGGGTTACGGCCAATTGGGGAAGGCTATGGCTGCGCGTAGGCGTTCGCCTCTTGTACCTGACTGGCTTGGTGCTGACGATTATTTCCATGGCCGATGCGCTAAGGCAGGATCATGGCCGGATTCTGCCACGGCACGGCCCCATTGCGCCTTTTGTAGGGCTGTGGTTTGCGAGCGCTCTGGCCGGGTATATCGCGGTAAAGTCAATTAACGCGATCGAGTGGATATGGCACCGGGCGCATAAACCGGCGATTCGCGAAGCTGGCGGTGCGCTAGTTCGGCAGGCCAACAAACATAATTTTGTGGCGGATCCTTCGCGGCGCACTTTTTTCAAGACGGCCAGCGTGGTGGCTGGAGCGGCCCCGTTTCTGGGCGTGATGTACGGATATTCGAGTGAGCGGCTGCGTTATGAAGTACGCCGTGTGGAAATTGCGATCAATAATTTGCCGTCCGCAATGGACGGAATGGAAATTGTGCAGATCAGCGACATCCATTTCAGCGCTTACATGAGCCGGGAGTCGGTGCGCCGCGCTGTGGATATGGCGAATGATGTGGGCGCGGATCTGGCTGTGGTTACCGGAGACTTGATCACGGGTATTCACGATTCCATGCAGGATTGCATGGAGGAGGTGCGGCATCTGCATGCGCCGCTGGGCGTTTATGGCTGCAACGGCAATCACGAAATTTATGCCCGGGCGGAAGATTTGGCAGAGCGGTTGTACCGGCAAGCCGGGATGAAGCTGCTGCGCAGCGAGAGCGCGGTGATTGATTACAAGGGCGCGCAGCTGAATCTGATGGGCGTGGATTATCAGCGCGAACGGACGCCGAGCGGGCGAAAACAATTGATGCTGCCGAATCTGGAGCGGCTGGTGCGCAGCGATATGCCCAATATTTTGTTGTCACACAACCCGAATTCGTTTAATCGCGCGGCGGAACTGGGCGTAGAGCTGTCGTTGGCCGGGCATACGCACGGCGGGCAGGTAAAAGTGGAAATTCTGGACATGAGTTTGAGTCCAGCGCGATTTATGACGGATTACGTGGCGGGATTGTATCACCGGCCGCTGTCCATGCCGGAGGAGCCCAGGAAATACGGCGAAACGATCAAATTGTTGCAGAACGCGCCCAAGGGATTGTCGGCGTTGTATGTAAATCGCGGGCTGGGTACGGTGGGTGCGCCGATCCGTCTGGGTGCGCCGCCGGAGATTACCCACATCGTTTTGCGCCGGGTGTAAGTTCCTCGATTCTTCTGCCTCTTCTCGCTACTTCAAAACCGTTTGAATTTTTTCTTTTTTCCTCGCAGTGCTAGAATCTGCGCGAAACCATGAACCTCCACAAGAATTTTTGGCTGGAGACAGTGCCGCAGCCTGCCCGGGGCAATGCTGGTCCGCTGCCAGAGCAGGCGGATGTAGTCGTGGTGGGCGCAGGATTCTGCGGGCTTTCTGCTGCGCGAACGCTGGCGCGGCGGGGCGTTAAAGTTGTAGTGCTGGAGGCGGAGACGCTGGGCTGGGGCGCCAGCTGCAGGAATGGCGGCATGGTTTTGACCGGGATGAAGTTACCGGTGCCTGCGCTGATCGATCGGTACGGCCGGGAAGCTGTGCGGCGGATGTATGCGGCTTCGCTGGAGGGAATTGATTTGGTTGAACAGATTGTGAGGGACGAAGGCATAGAGTGCAGCTTTTCGCGCTGCGGGCACCTGGAGGTGGCGTGCAAGAAAGCGCACTTTGCCGGATATGCGGAATCGGCGGCGCGGATCAAGAGCGAGTTCGATCATGATCTGCGAATCATTTCGAAAAGTGAACTGAAGAGTGAGATTGGGTCAGAGATTTATTTTGGCGGGATGGTCGATGAGACTAGCGCGGGCGTAAATCCGGCTCAATATGTAACCGGTTTGGCGATCGCTGCGCAGCGAGCGGGCGCAGCTCTGTTTGAGAATACGCGGGTCA